>JBFWIG010000194.1:0-5234 GCA_050256115.1 Bacteroidales bacterium
TGGGCTCTATCTGGCAGCCGAAACCGCACCCGACACCTACTCAAACCCCACTTACACATCCGACCACATGGCCGTGTTGGGCGCATTGGGTATCTTGCCTCAATCGCCGCTGGCAAACGCCGAAATCATGAAAAATACCCTCCACTGGGTGTGGGATAACTGGAACTGGAACAAAACCTGGGGCTGGGATTATCCCATGACCGCTATGTGTGCTGCCCGTCTGGGCGAGCCCGAGAAGGCTGTAGGTGCACTGCTGATGAATCGGCGCACCAACACCTATCTGGTAAGCGGGCATAACTATCAGGATGACCGTTTGCGCATCTACCTCCCGGGCAACGGGGGGCTCCTAACCGCAGTGGCTATGATGTGTGCCGGCTGGGAGGGCTCGGAGGGCCCCAATCCCGGATTCCCCAAAGATGGCAACTGGGATGTAAAGTGGGAAGGGCTGATGCCCATGCCCTGAGAACCGGGGGCGTTCGCCCGGCAACTTATTCGTGAAACACGCTATAATAGAAGGATCAACCGAAATCTATCCGAAACAGGAATCAGCACAAAACAGCAGTAACCCATGCACAAACTCTCTTTCGTAACCCTACTCCTTCTGGCAGCAGTGGCGCCCGTCATAGCCCAGCCTTATGCCATCCGGATGGCCGAATCCGAAATGAAACGGGCACCCGAAGCGTGGCAGCTCGACCACGGCACCCGGCTCTACTTCGGCTATTCGCAAGGGGTGGGCTGTTGCGCCATGCTGCAACTGTGGAAGGCCACCGGGCAACAGAAATACTTCGACTATGTGGAAGCCTGGGCCGATTCGCTAATCAACGACAAAGGCGAGATTCACCTTTACACCATCGAGTCGTACAATATCGACTTTATTAACCCCGGAAAGGTGCTGTTCGATATGTACAAAGCCACAGGAAATCCCAAATACAAACGGGCAATGGATCGCCTCATCGGGCAGCTGAAAAACCACCCCCGCACCACAGAGGGAGCCTTCTGGCACAAACTAATCTACCAACACCAAATCTGGCTCGACGGATTATATATGGGTTCGCCCTTTCTGGCCCAATATGGCGCTACCTTCAATAAACCCGAGCTAATCGACGATGCCGTTAACCAATTTCTCATCTGTGCCAAACACACCTACCATCCGGCCACCGGACTCTACTACCACGCCTGGGACGAAAGCAGAAACCAACGGTGGGCCGACAAAACCACCGGACAATCGCCCAACTTCTGGGGTCGCAGCGTGGGATGGTGGTTTATGGCGCTGGTAGATGTGCTCGATTATGTGCAGCCCGACCATCCCAAACGGCCCGAATTGTTGGCGCTGATGGAGGGGCTGGCCCAAACCCTGCCCAAATACCAGGATGCATCGGGTCTCTGGTATCAGGTGCTCGATCAGGGGAGCAGAGCCGGCAACTATCTGGAGGCCTCGGTTTCATCGATGTTTATGTACAGTTATGCCAAGGCGGTAAAGAAAGGCTATATTGATGCCCGGTACAGAGCAGTGGCCAAAAAGGCCTTTAACGGATTAACCACCCGGCTCATAAAAATCCACCCCGACAGCACCCTTACCCTCACCCAATGTTGCGCGGTGGGCGGCCTGGGCGGAAACCCCTACCGCGACGGCAGTTTTGACTATTACGTCAACGAAAAAATCCGCGATAACGATGCCAAAGCCACCGGCCCCTTTATCATGGGATGCCTGCAGCTGGAAACAGCCCCTGCGCTCTCTGCAGAGAAGTCGAAAGATGTGGAAGTTCCCTCCGCTTCGCAGTCGGAAACCGCGTGGTCATCGATCTATCCTGCCCTGTTACAGGCCATAAAAGCCCCCACTTTCCGAGATGCCGACTACCCGATTACCGATTTTGGGGCCATTCCCAACGACTCGGCCCTACTAAACCATTCGGCCATTAACCGGGCCATTGCCACCTGCAGCATGCAGGGCGGCGGCCGGGTAGTGGTACCCCGGGGCGTGTGGCATACGGGCCCCCTCACCTTAAAAAGCAATGTAAATCTGCATCTTTCCGAAGGAGCCACTCTCCTCTTCACCACCGACACCCGCCATTTTCCCACCGTCCTTACCCGTTGGGAGGGGCTCGACTGCTACAACATGCAGCCGCTGATCTACGCCTACGGCCAAACCAACATTGCCATCACCGGGAAAGGCACGCTCGACGGTGCCGGCGAAAATGCCAACTGGTGGAGAATGTGCGGCGCCACAAAATACGGCTGGACCGAAGGGGTCACCTCGCAGCGTACCGGAAGGCCCAAACTGCAACAATGGGCTGTTAACAAAGTGCCCGTTTCGGAACGGATTCTCACCCCCGCCGACGGAATGCGCCCGCAAATGGTAAACCTCTATCTCTGCAGCAATGTGCTGATTGAGGGGGTTACGCTGCTCCGCTCGCCCTTCTGGGTGCTTCACCCCCTGCTATGCGAAAACGTCACCATTAGAGGGGTAACCATCGAAAACGACGGCCCCAACGGCGACGGCTGCGATCCGGAGTCGTGCAAAAATGTCCTGATTGAGGGCTGCTTCTTCAACACCGGCGACGACTGTATTGCCATCAAATCGGGTCGAAATAACGACGGACGGCTCTGGTCGAAACCGAGCGAAAACATTCTGGTTCGCAATTGCCAGATGCAAAACGGACACGGTGGCGTGGTTATTGGCAGCGAAATCTCGGGCGGATTCAAAAACCTTTTCGTAGAAAAGTGCCGGATGAACAGCCCCAACCTCGACCGGGTGATCCGGCTTAAAACCAGCACCTGCCGGGGCGGCATCATTGAAAACCTCTTTGTGCGCGATATTGAGGTGGGCGAGTGCAAGGAGGCTGTTCTGCACATCAATCTGCTCTATGAACCGGGCGAACCGGGCGAAAGAGGCTTTATCCCCACCGTGCGGAATATCTTCATGGAGCGGGTTACCTGCCAAAAGAGCCGGTACGGCATCTACATCGATGCCCTTCCAACCGACACCACCGTCTACAACATCCGGCTAAACAACTGCCAGTTTAACGGCGTTGCCAATGGAAATTCCATTAAGGGGCTGACCCGCGATATTGTACTCACAAATCTGCTAATCAACGGAGAAACAATCCTCTAGTGCTCTAGTGCTTCAAAGTGCTAATGCACTTTGAGTGCTCTAGTGCTGCGCTGACGCGCTTCGATAAAATGGTGAATGGTTAACGGTAAATGGTTAATGAAAGGAAACGCGCAAGCGCGCTTCGAGAGCTCTATTGAAGAGATAGTGCTCAAATGCTGCGCTGCCTGATTGGATGTTACTGCCTCTTCGACAGATAAGTTTGTCGACCCATTTACCCTCTCATTCGCTAAAAGAGAAGAACTCGCTTCGCTCAAACAGCTCCTCTTTTTAGCGCTCATTGAGAGCGATGGGGCCCCGCCAAACTTATCCAAAGTCTCAGAGGCAGTAACACCCAAACGGCCAACTCTCTACGTCACCCACTGATCACAAAAACGCGCTTGCGCGTGCTAAATCATTTCGCGCGAAGCGCAGCTCTTGAAGTGCGAACGCGCTTCGATGCACCAGAGCACCAGAGCACCAGAGCACTTCCTTTCGGCTCCAGAGCACCCGCGCCAGCACATTAACCATTTCGCGCGAAGCGCATTAACCATTAACCATTATTTTTCAGGGATCTCCTTCCCTCCGCCCGCTTTGGCGTAGTCGGCCCACAACTCATCGATTGTTTTGCCGGTGAGTTTTTGCCAGAGGGCACCCTGCTCATAGGTTCGGTCGCGACCGGCCTGATCTAATTTCTTGACAATGCCTTTGTGACCGGAATTTTCGAGCCACACCAGGAACCGGGCAGCAATACGGTAGCTGTTGGTATAGCTGTGGCTCTCGGAGAATTTAGGCAACCGCCATCCGCCAGCCGGATTAGCAACGCCATATTCGTAGCGTACATAGTCGGCAATCCCCTCCGTTAACCAGCCGGGCATCCCGCTTCTGCCTCCGTAACCCTGCACAATATGCATCACTTCGTGGGTAACCACATCAATATCGCCCGGGTTTTTGGTCATATATTTGGAGCTGTACACCACCCGTCCGTTCGAGGTAGCCGCTACGCCATCATAATTGGGATCTATCACAAACCGAACCGTATCGCGCGAATCCTTATTGAACGTTTTCACCAGCGTGGGATAGACCTTGAAATGGGTATCAATCAATCGCTGACTGAGCTCCTTGCTAAAAGAAGGATCCTTCGATTCAAAAATCAGCGTATACTTCCCCTTTGTAAGGGTTTTTGTTTCACTAGCTGCGTTATCACTATTTTGGGCAAACCCGTTCAAAGTGAAACTCACAAAAAGCAGACAAGACAAGAGAACTGTTTTCTGTAGGATGTTGCCGATTTTCATTGTTGATTCCTCCATTTATAATTGATTAATTGTATTGAATGCCTTTCTCCGCAAATTCTATCAAACAAATATAACGATCCTAACCGTACTCTTGCGCGAGAATTGTCTATTTTTAATTCGCACCAAAACCCCAAGCATGAAACCCTCCCTACTCCTACTCCTTGCCCTCCTCCTTTCCACTTCTGGATGTGCCCTGCAGAGCACCACCCGTACCATCGACGAAACCATGTATCAGGAAGAGGTTCAACAGGCTATTTTGATCGATTCGGTTTGGGCCGGCCACCCGGTAGGCTTTAGCCTGCTCACCCACCATAATCGTCAGTACATTGCCTATTATAATGCCAACCGAAATATGGTGGTAGGTCAGCGTAATCTGAACGACACCCGATTCGAGCTTACGGTGATGCCGGCCACCTCGCGCCAAACTTCGGGAGGGACCAGTACCGTTCTGGGTTGGGACAGCCACAATAGCGTTACCATCGCCATCGATTCTGAAGGGTATCTGCACCTGGCCGGAAATATGCACGTGCATCCGCTCACCTATTTCAGAAGTACAAAACCTTACGATATTTCAAGCCTGGCGCAGGAGAGGCAGATGGTGGGCTCAAACGAAACGCGTTGTACCTACCCCCATTTTATGACAACCCAAAAGGGCGAACTTCTTTTCCACTATCGCGACGGAGGGAGTGGCGATGGAAACGAAATTTATAACCTATATAACGCAACAACTCGCTCCTGGCAACGCTTGTTGGATACACCTCTCACCGATGGAGAGGGGTTAATGAATGCCTACCAATCGCAACCCACTATAATGCCCGACAACTGGTACCACATGTATTGGGTTTGGCGCG
>JBFWIG010000195.1:0-5229 GCA_050256115.1 Bacteroidales bacterium
CGCAGTCTATTTTTCGCCTCCTCGTTAAGGAAAAAGAAAAAGCCTGCAAATCGTTCGACTTGCAGGCTTTGCTTCTGAATACCTCTCCAAATTGTCGGGGTGAAAAGACTCGAACTTTCGACCCCTTGCACCCCATGCAAGTGCGCTAGCCAACTGCGCCACACCCCGGATCAATCAGAATGGAGAAGAACCCTTTCCTTTAGAAGCGGTGCAAAAGTACGTAGTCTCCCTGATTTGTGCAAGGGTTTTTTGTTTTTTTTCTTTTTGATTCGGGAAATCCCTTCGCTTTGCTCCCTTTTTACTACTTTTGCGCTTGTTTTTACGAATCTGCAGGGGGATATGAAAAGAGGTTTTTTTACTTCGCTGAGAAGGGGTTTTTACCCTCTTCCTTTGGCCATAGTTATGGCCCTTATCATGCTGTCGTGTGTATCGAAAAGGCAGTTTCTCGATTCTGAGCAGGCACGAATGGCCGGTCTCGATCGTGAACGCCAATTAAAATCGCAACTGGAGCA
The DNA here is from genome assembly GCA_050256115.1 of Bacteroidales bacterium. Classification (GTDB taxonomy): domain Bacteria; phylum Bacteroidota; class Bacteroidia; order Bacteroidales; family UBA4181; genus JAQVSH01. Next base: position 513 of record JBFWIG010000195.1, read on the forward strand.
ACTCGATACCAGACGGGTTGAACTGGAGCAGAAGTTGGCCGCTACGCTCCGTGAGGTATCGGCTCTTGTGGCCGACACCACCCGTATGGGCGAAAAGATCAGAACCCAACTTACCTGGCTGAATGCAAACTTATCGGAAAAAGAGCGTTTAAACCTCTCTCTTCAGGATAAGCTGAGAGAGATCAATGAACGGGAGAGGACCATCGAGGAGCTTCAATCAATGATCAGGGCACAGCGGGAGGCCACCGAAGGGCTCTTGTCGAGGGTGAAGCAGGCGCTTCTCGGGTTTAATAACGACGAGCTTACCGTATCTACCCGTAACGGGAAGGTTTATGTGGCCATGTCGGATAAGTTGTTGTTTCGATCGGGTAGCGCACAGGTCGATTCGCGGGGGAAGGAGGCACTGGCCTTGCTGGCCGACGTCTTGAATAAACAGGCCGATATCGATGTGGTGATAGAGGGGCATACCGATAATGTACCGATCAATACGCAGCAGTTTAAAGATAACTGGGATCTGAGTGTAGTCCGGGCCACCTCGGTTGCACGGATATTAACTGCCGAGTTCGGGATGTCGCCGCTACGCGTATTACCTTCGGGCAGGTCGGAATATATGCCTGTCGACGACAACTCCCGTGTAGAGGGGAGAGCCGCAAACCGACGTACCGATATCATTCTCTCGCCCCGTTTAGATGCACTGTATGAACTGCTGCAACAGCAATAAATAATCAAAATATGTCTGATGTTGTAAAGTTGAGTAAAGGTCTGGATATCCGTTTGCATGGCCGGCCAAATACGGATATATCGCCCTTACCCATTACCGGGTTATATGCGCTTAAACCTTCCGATTTCCACGGACTTACCCCCCGTTTATTGGTTCGCCAAGGTGATGAGGTGAAAGCCGGAACCCCTCTTTTTTGCGATAAAAATTGCCCCGAAATTCTCTTCTGCTCACCGGTTAGTGGTAAGGTAGAGGCCATTGTGCGGGGCGAGAAGCGCCTTTTGTCAGAAGTGGTGGTTCGGGCCGAAGAGGAGCAGCGCTATGTCGATTTCGGCAAGGCCGATCCTGCGAAATTGTCGCGCGAACAGATTGTGGCACGTATGCTTGAGAGTGGTGTGTGGCCTTCGCTGATAGAGAGACCCTATGGCTTGTTGGCCAATCCGCTGGCAATTCCCGTTTCGATCTTTGTCTCCGGTTTTCGTACCGATCCTCTTGCCCCCGACTATCAGGAGGTGTTAACGGGTTCGGAATCTGATTTCGCAGCTGGTATGCAGCTACTTTCGCGTCTTACCGGCGGGAAGCTCTTCCTGGGTCTTCCTGCCGGGAAACCCATAGCTCCGCTTTTCGAGAAGGTAAAAGGTGCTGAGGTGCGCTATTTTCAGGGAGCGCACCCCGCCGGCAATGTTGGCGTACAGATTCATCACGTATGCCCCATAAACAAAGGGGATGTCGTTTGGACAGTATCGCCTCAGGAGGTTATCATCCTGGGTCGACTCTTTACAGAGGGGGTCTACAGACCCGATATCGTGCTGGCGCTTGCCGGTTCGGAGGTGCTCAGACCACAATATTTCAGGGTAAGAAAAGGACTGCAGGTTTCGGGTCTGGTTAAGGGCCGGCTGCAGGAGGGCGTATTGCGAATAATCAGTGGCAATGTGCTTACCGGAACCAAAGTGCCTTTGGAGGGTTATCTTGGCTATTTGCATGATATGATAACGGTAATTCCGGAAGGTTTGGAGGATGAATTTCTGGGTTGGTTAATGCCCGGTCTGAAGAAGTTCAGCATCTCCCGCACCTTCTTTTCGTGGCTCTGCCCGCGCAAGTGCTATCGGCTCGATTCCAACACCCATGGGGGAAAACGGGCCTTTGTTTTTACCGGTTTATACGAGAGGGTAGTTCCTATGGATATCTATCCTATGCAGTTGTTGAAAGCTTGTCTTGCTTCCGATTTCGATAAGATGGAGGCTTTGGGAATCTATGAGGTGCTCGAGGAGGATTTTGCATTGGCCGAAGTGATATGCCCCTCCAAAACCCCTGTCCAGGCAATACTCCGCGAAAGTTTGAATAATCTGGCAAAGGAGATGAAGGGATAGCCTTTCCGAAAAAATAAAGTATAGTCGATGAAGTCGTTAAAAAAGTTATTAGATCAACTTAAACCCCACTTCGAGGAGGGCGGAAAGTTTGAGAAGTTGCACTCTACCTATGATGCCTTTTCTACTTTTCTCTTTGTGCCCGGTGAGGTAACCCCTTCGAGAGGGGCGCATATTCGTGATGCCAATGATATGAAGAGAGCTATGTTCATGGTGATTGTGGCCATGGCACCGGCACTTCTTTTTGGCGTCTGGAATGCCGGATATCAGCACGACCTTGCCTTTGGGCTGCAGTCGGGCCTGTTTCAACAGTTTCTTTTTGGTTTGTGGCGCTTTCTTCCGCTGGTTATTGTGTCGTATGTGGTGGGTCTGGGTATAGAGTTTGGTGTTGCTCAGGCGCGGGGACACGAAGTAAACGAAGGATTTTTGGTGTCGGGGATGCTCATTCCTCTGATTATGCCCATTGATATTCCGCTCTGGATGGTTGCACTGGCAACCGCCTTTTCGGTGGTTTTTGTAAAAGAGATTTTTGGCGGAACCGGGATGAATATCTGGAATCCGGCCCTCGTGGCCCGGGCATTTATCTTTTTTGCCTACCCTACGGCCATTTCGGGCGATAAAGTGTGGGTGGCCGGTTTGCAGGAGGGTATTAAAACGGTTGATGGTTTCTCCGGTGCCACGCCTCTGGCGGTTGCCACCTCCTCCATCACCAACGGTTCGACTGTTGATCAGCTCATCTCGGGAATGCCTTCGTTTCTGGATATGTTTCTGGGGGTTATTCCCGGTAGTATTGGCGAGACCTCTACCCTGGCCATTTTGCTCGGAGCCGCTCTTCTGCTCTTTACAGGGATTGCCAGCTGGCGTATCATGCTCTCGGTCTTTGCCGGAGGGGCCTTTATGGGGTTGGTGTTTAATCTCTTTGGGTCGAACGCCTATATGGAGATGCCTTTCTGGTACCATTTTGTAATGGGTGGGTTCGCTTTTGGCGCAGTATTCATGACCACCGATCCGGTATCGGCTTCGCAGACCAACACCGGAAAATGGGTGTATGGTTTTCTGATTGGGATTCTGGCCGTTCTCATCCGTGTTTTGAATCCTGCCTATCCCGAAGGGATGATGTTGGCTATCCTCTTTATGAACACGATGGCTCCTTTGATAGACCATTACGTGTTGGAGGCAAATGCAAAGCGCCGCTTGCGCAGAGTGGCAAAAGTGTGAGGATTGGGCATACGTATATAATTTATTCTATATGAAGAATTTTAGCAATACCTATATATATCTTTTCTCGGCGGCCATGGTACTGATTGTATCGGCCTCTCTGGCGGTGGCCTCTCTGGTTTTGGCGCCTTATCAACAGCGAAATGTGCAGATTGAGAGCTATCGTAACATTCTCAAGTCGCTGGGTGTACACTCAACCCCGGCCGATGCAGAGCAGCTGTTCCGGGAGTATATTAAAGAGGATCTGGTGATTGCCGACGGCAAGGTGGTAGAAGGTAAGCGGGCCGCCGATGCTTCGGGTAGTGAGCAGTCGGTTTTTGTGGCGCAAAAAGAGAGCCAGACTTTCTATGTGGTGCCCCTGCATGGCAAAGGTCTTTGGGGCAAAATCTGGGGCTATGTGGCGCTGAACGCCGATAGAAACACGATAAGCGGAGTGGTGTTTGCCCACGCCGGTGAGACGCCGGGTTTGGGCGCCGAAATTGCGACAGCGGAGTTTCAACAGCAGTTTGTGGGTAAGAAGTTTGTAGATCCTGTCAAAGGGTTTCGCTCTATCGCTTTACTGAAAAAGGGCTCCTATCAGCCCAACGATTTCGCCGTCGATGCCATTTCGGGCGGAACACTGACCAGTAATGGCGTTCAGGCTATGCTTTACGACTGTCTGAAAAGTTATCAGCCCTACTTTTCGAACCTTAAATCTGAATAGATTATGAAGATGTTCTCATCCGAAGCCTTTAAGCAGATCACCAAATCGCTTAACAAGGAGAACCCTATCTCGGTGCAGGTACTGGGTATATGCTCGGCACTGGCCGTGACGGTTAAATTGCAACCTGCCTTGGTAATGGGGATATCTGTCATCTTTGTGACGGCCTTCTCCAATCTGATTATTTCTCTCTTGCGAAACTATATTCCCAACAGTATCAGGATTATTGTGCAGTTGGTAGTTATCTCGTTCCTGGTGATCCTGGTAGACCAGATTCTTAAAGCCTTTTCGTACGAAGTGAGCAAACAGCTCTCGGTGTATGTAGGGTTAATCATTACCAACTGTATCCTGATGGGTCGGCTCGAGGCTTTTGCTATGGCCAATAAACCCTGGCCCTCGTTAATGGATGGAATAGGTAACGGGCTGGGTTATGCCCTTATTCTGGTGGTTATAGCTTTTTTGAGAGAGCTGTTCGGATCGGGCACTCTCTACGGTGTGGCCGTGATACCCCAATTTGTCTATAACGCAGGGTATTCTAATAACGGGATGTTTATTCAGCCTGCCGCTGCTTTGATCCTTTTGGGATGCATTATTTGGTTCCAACGGGCAAGAAACCGTGAAATGATTGAAAAATAATAAGATAGCGGATAAATGGAAAATTTAGTCAATATTTTTGTTAAGGCCATTTTTATTGAGAACATGATTTTTGCCTAT
>JBFWIG010000196.1:0-5227 GCA_050256115.1 Bacteroidales bacterium
CCGGCATCGGCAGATTTACCAAACAGTTGCGAAAAGAGGCAGACGCATCTTTCGAAAGGTTTGTAAACCATCCCTTCCAGGTAGAGATGCGCCGGGGCACCCTCGCGGCCAAACCGTTTGGCCAATACCTTATGCAGGATGCGCTCTACCTGATTGAAGATGCAAAGGCCTTTACTGCGGTTGCAATACGATGCGAAGAGGAGGATAACAAAGCAAGCCTTTTCTTTAGGCAGATGGCATCCGACAGCTACGCGCTCGAAGCGGAGATGCAGGGGCATTTCTTCCAACTTTATCAACTGACTCCTGCGCTAAAACCATCGGAGGTGTGTGGGGCCTATACCCGATTTCTTATGCAACATGCGCACCTTTCGCCCCTTCCCGTTGCCTTTGCAGCCCTCTTGCCCTGTTTCTGGCTCTTTCAGGAGGCCGCACTGGAACCGTGGGTTGCTCCAAACCGATACCATGCTTGGCTAACTACCTATAGCGGAGAAGCCTATCTTGCCTTCACCAAACAGTTTATCGGCATTATGGAGCAAGCTGTAAGCCAAAACACCCCGCAAGCCATAACCGAGGCCGCAATAGCGGCCTTTCTCACTTCTGCCAACTGGGAGTGCCGGTTCCTGGACGAGGCCTGTCAGAGCAATCCCGATCGCTTAAGGAACGGTTCTATTGAAGGCTCCTGACCCCTAAAACGTCTATAGAGCACCATCGGGTGTTCGCTACCCCCTTTCTCCAGAATGTGGGTTCGGAACGAGGAGGCCACCTCCTTATTGAAGAGCCCCTTTTCCTGAAAAAGCGAGAATGCATCTGCATCAAGCACTTCGGCCCATTTATACCCATAATAACCGGCGGCATAACCGCCTTGAAAGATATGGCTAAAAGAGGGCGAAAAGAGCGTTCCCTCCACTTTTGGCAACACATCGGTTGCTGAAAGGATCTGCTCTTCAAAACGGGTCAGATTGCCAATAAAGGGCTCCTCGAGCGAATGCCATGCCATATCGGTCATCCCAAAACCCAACTGTCGCAATGTGAGATAGCCCGAGAGAAACTTCTCACTCTCCCGGATTTTAGCCACTAACTCGGGTGGAATCACATTGCCGGTTTGAAAATGGAGGGCAAAAGTTTTCAGAAAAGCCTCTTCAGGCAGCCAATTCTCCATAATTTGGGAGGGGAGCTCTACAAAATCGCGGTAGACACTGGTTCCCGTTAAACTCTGGTACTTTCCCCTTGCAAGCATTCCATGCAGTGCGTGACCAAACTCATGCAAGAAGGTATTCACCTCGTCGTAGGTTAACAGAGAGGGGGTATTCGGAGTAGGTTTGGTAAAATTACAAACCAAAGAGACCAACGGACGAACCGAAACAGCTCCCTCTTGGCTTGTCTCACGGAAAGAGGTCATCCAGGCACCGCCCCGCTTGCTTTCGCGAGGATAGAAATCGAGATAGAGCACTGCCATAAATTCTTCGCCGCAGAACACCTCAAAAACCTGTACATCATTATGATATACAGGAATTTCGGGGTTTTCGCGAAAGGTAAGTCCAAAGAGCTCACCGGCCAGACCAAACACCCCCTTAATCACGCCCGGAAGAGAAAAGTAGGGCCTAAGCTGCTCATCATTAATCTGGTACAAGCTATCCTTTAACTGTTCCGAATAGTAGAGCCAATCCCAGGGTTGCAACAAAAAGTCGGCTCCCTTTTGGCGTGCATAATCCGAAACCCTGCTATACTCTTTCTCTGCCACCGGGCGGGCAGCAACGCGGATCTGTTCGAGGAAGCGATTCACATTAGCAGGATTCTCGGCCATTCGTTCCTCTAACACAAAATGGGCATGCGACTTATAGCCCAGTAAACGAGCCTTCTCCAGCCGGAGATTCACAATACGTCGAATAACATCGAAGTTATTTCTCTCATTTTCTCTACATCCACGCGAAGCAAAAGCACGCCAGATCTTCTCACGAAGCCCCCGATTGTGGGCGTACTGCAGAAAAGGCACCCGGCTGGGCTGATGGAGCGTAAAGATCCACCCCTCCAGACCCTTCTCCTGTGCAGCCATCCGGGCTGCCTGAAGAGCTGTCTCCGGCAGGCCGTCTAACTCCTCCCTACGGGTAATATGCATGGAAAAATCGTTGGTTTCGGCCAGCACATTCTGCCCAAACTGCAAGCTCAGCGAAGAGAGCTCGCGCGAAATTTCGCGATACCGATCGCGATCCGGGCCCTGCAAATTGGCACCATTCCGACGAAACTGTTTATAGGTTTTTTCTAAGAGCATTCGCTCCTCTACCGGCAAATCGACCTCTTTTAAAGCACTATAGACCGCAGAAACCCGTTCGAACAACTTCTCGTTCAACATAATATCGTTACCATGATCGGTAAGCATCGGCATCAGCTCCTGCGCCAGATCCTGCATCTCCTCGCTGGTATCGGCCTCATTCAGATTAAAGAAGATACTACTCACCTTGTCGAGCAAAGCGCCGCTATTTTCGAGCGCCTCCAGGGTATTCAGAAATGTGGCAGGCACCGACAATCCGACAATCTGCTCAACTGCAGCTTTTTGTGCCCTGACTGCAGCTTCGAAGGCGGGCTTATAGTGCGAAAGAGCAATACGCGGAAAAGGAGGCGTTTGGTGGGGCGTTGTCCAGGATTCGAAAAAGGGATTATCTGGCATAGGGCAAAATGTATGGTTCGGGTTTTCGAAGTAATTTGCAGAGCATTGCACCAAAGATACCCAATAGCGCGTTAATTCTGCAAAACGGAGGGGTGTGGTTCAAAGAAACAGCTGTCGCCATAACTCAAAAAGCGGTAGTCGTTATCGAGTGCATATCTATAGGCCTCTTGCCAACTATCGCCAATAAAAGCACCAATCAACAATAGAAGCGTACTCTGTGGCTGATGAAAATTGGTAATTAATTTCCGAACCAACCGAAAACGATAACCGGGCACAATCATAATTTGCGTAGATGCCTCAATCCTATCTTTTTGCGCACACTCCATCGCTTCGATTAACCGGCCAAGCACCTCGGTAACCGGAGGCGTACTGCTCTTTTGATAAGGTTCCCACTGCTCAACCTTTATGGGATAAGTAGGGAGCGAACCATGATCTATTACCTGACAACCTATATAATACAAGCTTTCGAGTGTTCGAACAGTTGTGGTTCCTACAGCGACCACGGCGTTGGGATGGGCATGAATTCGTTGCAAGGTGGCCAGCGAAACAGAGAAGTGCTCCTCATGCATCTCGTGTTGGACAACAGCCTCTTCCTGAACCGGTTTAAAGGTTCCGGCTCCCACATGCAGCGTAACTTCATCGAGCATCACCTGCTTGCTTCGCAGTGCAGAAAAGAGGGCCGGCGTGAAATGCAATCCAGCTGTAGGAGCAGCCACAGAACCCTCAAACTTAGAATAGACCGTTTGGTATCTTTCAATATCGAGCGGCTCGCTGTTTCGATGCAAATAGGGTGGGATTGGCACATCGCCCATCAGTTCAAGGAGCTCTCCAAATCGAATTGCCGTATTCCAACTAAAGGCAATCTGTTGCGACTGCGTATCGCCGCCCACAATACGTGCATTTAATGTAACTCCCTGAAAAATAACAGACAACACATCTCCCTTCCACTTCTTTAAGTTTCCGACAATACATTTCCAAACCGATTGGCCGGTTTGCTGAAAGGCCATAGCATAATCGGCGGGATCGAGCGGTTCGAGGCAAAAGATCTCAATGCGGGCCCCGGTGGGTTTATAAAATACCAATCGGGCTCTCACCACCTTGGTATTGTTAAACACCAGCAGATCGCGCGAAGAGAGGAGTTGAGGCAGTTCTGAAAACACGCGGGTCTCGAGAGTTCCATTCCTGGATAACAGCAGTTTAGACTGGTCTCGTTGGGCTAGCGGATACTTGGCAATGCGGTGGTCGGGAAGGTCATATTGATAGGAGCCAATATGCAGCCGGTTTAAAAAATCCATAAAAAGTGTGCCTAGCGTAAAGAAGAGGTGATGGTGCGGCAAATTTAGTTAATTTTGCCTCTTTAAAAGGAGATAGCATGCGTTTCAAAGTTGGCGACAGGGTAAAATTTCTGAATGATATAGGCGGGGGAGTGGTAGTACGTATTACTCACAAGACCCTATACGTTGAAAATCAGGAGGGTTTCGAAATTCCTGTGTCGGAACAAGATATATTACCCGATTTAGATAGTAACTATGGCTCCGAACAAAAATCGCTGGTTCAGAAATCGCTGCCCGATGAGTTTTTTGTTGCCGCAACACCCCCAACAACCTCTCTTTCAGTAGAATCTAAAGATTCTTCCAACCATCCCGGCCATTCGGATTGCTCATTGTGGTTTTCGTGGGTTTTGCAAAAAGGGGCAAAAAATGCCGATCTCTATCTGATTAACGACAGTAGCTACCAACTGCTTTACACCGTATCGATTGGACAAAACGGTGCTCCTTATCAACTTGTAAAGGCAAGCCGCCTGGAAGAGGAGTTCAAAGAGAGCATAGGAAACTTTACGCACGAGCTTCTGCTGCGAAACCCGATTCTGCGCTTTGAGGGAATCCTTTTAAAGCCGGGTTTTTATGAGGCGCATCCTCCTCTTCTGTTCGAATTTCTCATCGATACCCAACACCTCTTCGATCCGAAACAGCATATATCGAACGACTATTTCGACGAGAAGGCGCAACTCATTTCAATCTATCAGGTAACCGGTCCTTTACGAAAATCGAAAGAGAGCGCCTCCGATACAGAGATGCTCACAGAGTTGATGGCAAGGCAATCTCCTGCGAAGGGGGTACAGAGTTCCCCACACCAGATCCCTGCGCAGGCAAACAACCTCACAGATCACCGAAATACCCTTTCGGACGATGAAAACGTAATAGATCTACATATTGAACTATTGGTAGAAAATAGCGAAAAGCTTACACCCACCGAAATCCTGGATCTCCAAATGGCGCGATTTAAAATTTCGCTCGAGTCGGCAATCGTTCGAAAAACGCCCAAACTGATCTATATTCACGGAGTGGGAAACGGGAAACTTCGCTACACGCTCCGGAAAACCTTAGAGAGAGAGTATCCCAGGATTCGATTTCAGGATGCATCGTTTAAGGAGTATGGATATGGCGCTACCATGGTCTTTCCCAAATAAGCCATCGGTTTTATCCGATGATAGTCGTTCTTTTTTTTGAGCAGGCCGTTCTATCGCTGTTCCTATTATGGGAAGGGAGGAAAGTCCGGGCA
>JBFWIG010000197.1:0-5203 GCA_050256115.1 Bacteroidales bacterium
ATGGAGAAGGAGCTAAGTCGTTTGCGGTGGTAGTAGAGCTCACCGATCGAGATGAGCGATTAAAGCCCGGTATGACAGTGCATTGCGAATTTGTATGTTATCGCTCGGAGCGTGATCTGTTTGTTCCAAACAGTTGTCTTATGCGCGGTGATTCGGCCTCCTTTCTGTTTAAACGTCGAGGGCAGAGGATCCGCCGTGTTGAGGTAACTGCAGGTGCATCGAATAACCATTATACGGTGGTGAAGGGCGATATCGAATTGGGGGATGCTCTGGTGCCGGTGGAGGAGGCGCTGGCGCGCTGACGCGCGAGTGCTCAAGTGCATCGAAGCGCAAATGCGCTTCAAGTGCTCTGGTGCTCAAGTGCTCAAGTACTCTAGTGCTCAAGTGCTCTGGTGCTCTGGTGCTCTGGTGCTGCGCTGGCGCGGGAAAGAATGGTGAATGGTGAATGAATTAGTACGCGCAAGCGCGGGACAGAGTAATAGTTAAGGGTTTTATGGTGGCGGTATAATTTTGTTGAGATGCAGTTGAGGGAGAATATTCAGGTGGCGGTTTGGGGTCTGGTCGATCACAAGGTGCGTTCGTTTTTGACGATGTTGGGGATTATTTTTGGTACGGCTTCGGTGATTGCGATGGTGTCGATAGGTGAGGGGGCGCGTAAACAGGCCATGGCTAAGTATAAGGATCTGGGGGTTTCGAATGTGATTATCCGTGAGAAGGATCTTTCGGAGGAGGAGTTGACAAAGGTTCGGAATAAGTTTTCGAAGGGGCTTTCGCTCGAAGATGTGGGTACTATCCGTGCGGTGGTTCCCGGTGTAATTGAGGTGGCTCCTCAGGCTGAAGAGAAGATTACGGCCTACTATGCCGATCGCTCTTCGAAGGGTACTGTGATTGGGGTTACCCCTTCGATGGGTGCTATTTTAAACTATCGTGCGGGAAAGGGCGTGTTTATCAATGCCGATCACTGCGACAGGGGGTTAAAAGTGTGTGTATTAGGAGCCAATATGGCGCGTGAGTTATTTCGTTACGACAATCCGCTTGGTAGCCAGGTTAAGCTTAATAATCAGTGGTTTGAGGTGGTAGGGGTTATGGAGAGTAAGGCACTCTTTACCGAGACGGTGGGCGAATTGGCCTCGCGCGATCTGAATAATGATGTCTATATTCCTCTGCCAACCTTCTTTCAGCGAATTACCCGTTCCAATACCCTTTCCAGCCAGATAAAGCAGTGTACGGTACAGCTTTCTAACTCAGACAGGCTGGTAGAATCGGCAGCGCTGATGCGCGCCATTGTGAATCGTCACCATTATAACAATGACGATTTTAGCGTGATTGTTCCTTTCGAGTTGATGAAGCAAGAGGAGAAGGAGAGCCGCATTTATAACCTCTTATTGGCTTCGATTGCCGCCATCTCTTTGTTGGTTGGGGGCATTGGGATTATGAATATTATGTTGGCTTCGGTCATGGAGCGCACCTCGGAGATCGGGATCAGACGCGCTATCGGGGCCCGGCGTCGCGACATTATGAGTCAGTTCGTAACCGAGGCCATTGCCATTAGCATTACCGGCGGAATTATCGGGGTACTGCTGGGAGTCTCCTTTTCGCTGGGCATCTCGTGGTTTACCGATGTCTATACCTCACTAACACTCTACTCCGTTTTCCTGGCTTTTGGGTTTTCGGTGCTTGTGGGCATCACCTTCGGGTATCTGCCGGCACGCAGAGCCGCCGCCCTAAGCCCCATCGACTCTATTCGCCACGATTAGATAATTAGATAATTAGATGATGTGATGATGTGCTGATGTGCTGATGTGATAATTAGATAATTAGATGATGTGATAATGTGCTGATGTGCTGATGTGATAATTAGATAAGTAGATGATGTGATAATGTGACGATTGTAAAGGGTGACGTAGGGCTCTGGCCGTTTGGAGGTAACTGCCTTTGAGACAACCGGAGAAGTTGGGCGGGGCCCCATCGCTCTCAATGAGCGCTAAAAGAGGAGCTGTTTGAGCGAAGCGAGTTCTTCTCTTTTAGCGAATGAGAGCGCGAATGGGTCGACAAACTTATCTTGTCGAAGAGGCAGTTACCTCCAATTAGGCGCGAAGCGCAGCACTAGAGCACTAGAGTATTAAAGCAGTAGAGAATTATGATGAAGTGTATTTTGGTTTGTTTAGGGGTGCTTTTTGGCACAGGGGCTTTTGCACAGAGCGGTAACGCATCGCGTAGGGTGCATGTGTTAGATCTGGCTTCGAGTATTGAGTTGGCTAAGGAGCAGAGTCGCGATATGCAGTTGCTCCGGCTGCGCACAGAGTCGGCCGGACACAATTTGAAGGTGGCCTTGAGTGCTAATCGTACAAGGGTAGATATGGAACTCACAATGCCTCGCTATTCGGAGAGTATCAGGCAGTTCGAAGACAGTACCGGTATTTCGTTCTATCCCATTAAGCAGACCATGATGAGTGGCACCTTAACGGTGAGTCAGCCTTTGCCTACCGATGGCCGGTTGTACCTGAGTTCGGGGGCGCAGAGTACGGCCGACTTTAACGACGATACGCGCAACGCACAGCTTACCTCTACCATCGGTTTTTCGCAGCCTATCGAGGCAGCCTTCGGGTTCAACGAAAACCGCCTGGCATATAAACAGGCAAAATTGAATTATGAGGTGTCACTCAAGCAGTTAAAGCGAGAGGAGTTAAATATGGTGTATAGTACAAGCCAGCTCTTTTACAATGTGCTCTCATCGCGCGAGAGGGTCAAGATTGCGCAGATGACCATGGATCGGCAGCGTGAGGCGTTTGAGTTGGCACAGAGCAAGTTTCAGGCGGGCTTGATTCGTGAGGTGGATGCCTTGCAGATGGAGGTCGACCTGACCGAGGCTGTTAATAATCTGGACGGGGCACAGGTCAATTATCAAGAGCAGTTGGAGTCGTTCAAGGAGTTTTTAGGCATCGACATGCGCGACAGTTTGACGGTTAAAGACGACCTCACTTTTACGGTGATTGAGGTAGATGAGGAGAAGGCAGTAGAGTTGGCTTTCGAAAATCGTTTGGAACTGAAGGAGAATGCCATTCAGATTGAGTTGCAAAAGATGGCCATTAAACGTGCCCGGGCAGCCGGTAAAGTAAGTGGCGATATAAATCTTACTTACAATTTTATGGGCGTCGATAAGAGTATGCGCGACGATCCGGTTCGCTCCTCTTTCGAGAATAGTTGGGAAAACCTGCGCGACCGAAAGGGGAGTTTCGGAGCCAGCCTTTCGGTGAATATCCCCATTGTGGATTGGGGGGGTAACCGCGCAAGGGTGGCCATGGCAATCAGTTCGTTACAGCAGTACCAGATACAGGATGAGTCGGAGAAGATTTCGATTGAGCGGGAGATGCGATCGACTGTGGCCCAACTTCGCAGTGCGCTCCGAAGATTTCTGGCACTCGAGAAGAGTGTGGTGATTGCCGAGAAGAGCTTTGAAATCTCGCGCCAACGCTATTCCAATGGCGATATCGACAGTCAGGCCATAGCGCTCGACCGCGAAAGGCTCAATAATGCCTATATCTCACGATTGGAGGCTTATATTTCGTATCGTCTGATGCTCTCGGATATTATGCGCAAAACTTTTTACGATTTCGAAAAAGGGATCTCGCTGGTAGAGTAGGAGTTGGCGGATTAGAAAAAAAAGACGAACTTTATGCGTCGCTTACGAAGGCATGGCCCCGTGCGGTATACACCGTACGGGGTTTGTCTTGTGGCATGCCTGGCAGGGCCTTTTTTCTAATCCTCTTAATGTATGTACAGATCTTTTTTTGTGGGTATTCTTGCCTTCTCTTCTCTTTTTTTATCGGCCCAATCGCTGCAACCTCTCGCTCCGGCCGACTATACCGAGTTGACCGATACGAAACCGATTGATCACGCTGCCTGGGAGGCTGTTTCTGCATCGGGCGGAGCGAGTTGGGGTACTGTCGACGTGCGGTATAGCAAATGGAATTTTCCCTCCGAAAAACCGGTTAAGAAGCTCTCTCTTTCAGCCTGGAAAGGAGAGCGGGTCAATGCGCAGGCCTATTATTGGACTAAAGAGCCTGTACAGAAGTTATCGGCCACCATTTCCGACCTCAAAGGCAAAGGGGGCGCCTCCATCCCCGCATCTGCCATTACAACCAGCATGGTGCGCTATGTAATGACCGACGAATTAAATAAAGATGGCCGCGGAGCATGCGGTAACCGCGCCGATAAGAGCGCCTGGGACTCTTCGATGGTGGCCGATGTGCTTGATGTGATCCCTTTTCGCGATGTGGCAGCACGAAGTGTTCAGCCGGTGTGGGTGAATATTTGGGTACCGGCCGGAACGCCTTCCGGGAGTTATTCGGGAAAACTGACGCTGGCGGCCGAAGGGGGTATTTTGATGGAACTTCCGCTCCAGATAGATGTGCTTAATCAAACGTTGCCGGCACCTTCCGATTGGGCTTTCCATCTCGATTTGTGGCAAAATCCCTTTTCTGTGGCCCGTTACCACCAGTTGCCTCTCTGGAGTGAGGCCCATTTCGAAGCTATGCGACCTACCATGAAATTGCTGGCAGATGCCGGTCAGAAGGTTATCACTACCACCATTATGCATAAACCATGGGGCGGACAGACGTACGACTATTTTGGCTCTATGGTAACCCGTACAAAAAAGATCGACGGCAGCTGGAGTTTCGATTACGCCATTTTCGACAAGTGGGTTGAGTTTATGATGTCGGTGGGCATTACTAAGCAGATTAATTGTTATTCGCTAATTCCATGGAAGCTGACATTTCAATATTTCGATCAGGCAACCGATTCTATGATGAGTTTTGATACAGAACCCGGAACGCCGGCGTATGAAAATTTCTGGTTCGATTTTCTGGTCGATTTTGCTGCCCATCTTCGTGCCAAAGGGTGGTGGGAGATTGCCACTATCGGAATGGATGAGCGCCCGATGGAGGCGATGCAAAAGGCCATTGCACTTATAAAGAGGGCCGATCCCGGGTATAAAGTTTCGCTGGCCGGAAACTACCATAAGGAGATTGAGGCCGATCTGTACGACTATTGCATTGCTCACGGACGCTCTTTCCCTGCCGAGGTAAAGGCAAAAAGAGAGAAGTTGGGGCAGTTTAGCACCTTCTATACCTGCTGTGCCGAACCCTATCCCAACACCTTTACCTTTTCGCCTCCCGCCGAGTCGGCCATTTTGGGATGG
>JBFWIG010000198.1:0-5167 GCA_050256115.1 Bacteroidales bacterium
GGGTGTAAAGGGGGCCTCGTAGCGCAACTGGTTAATATAACGGCTCATCTCTCCTCCCTGCAGCTCTCCTGCCTCAGGATTGTAGAGAAGCGTCACCTCTTTGGCCCCTTGCAGAAACCGATAAAAATAGTAGGCGTACATCGCATCCTGGTGTTCGGGAGTCATCAGCCCGAATCCTCTTCGCAGATTGTAGGGAATATACGAAGGGGCAGTTGTGGTCTTGGGCCAGAATCCCTCATTCATTGAGCAGATAAGGATATGCGCAAAACTCAGCACGCGGGTCTCGAGTACCCCCAGAATCTGCAAACCCTTTAGTGGTTCGCCCTGGAATGGGATGCGGAGTGTTTCCAGATGTTTGCGGAACATCTTGTTAAAGGTGGCGCTCTCCATCTCCACTCCCAACTCCGAAAAACCGGAGAGCGCTCTTTTCAGGGCGGTATAGAAGAGATAGATAAACTCCCGGTCGAATCCGGGGGGCACATTCTCACGCTTTTCGGGCGAAGCGTTTTCTGAGGTTGGATCTAATCGGTTAAGCAGCCATTCTGCACACGCAGTGAGGAGACCCGTCCAGGCAGAGAGCTGCGGACAATGCTGCAAAATTATGGCATATACCGAAGAGCTCTCCTCCTCGTTAATCAGATTGAGCAGCTCCTCCCGAGTAACCCAAACCCGGTTGTGTTTTTTCATAAAGGCATCAAGGGCCTCAGATTGTATGGCTTGATGCCTGCGCAGCCAGGGGTGTTGCACGATTGCCTGGAGATCCTTGTAGAAATAGCAAATCTTGTGGTCTACAATCCGGATGTTTTGTTGCAACGAGCAGAGGAGAACAAACAGAGAGTAGGCAGGGGTGGAGGTAAAGGGATACCCCATGGTAATGTTGGCATGAGCCACGGGGTGGGGCAGGTAATCGAGCAGTGGGAAGAGCAGCTGTTCGTCGGGGAGTATAATGGCGGTTTGCTGTAACTGATCCCCGGTTGTGACTTGAGCCGCGAGCAGCTCTGAAACCATGATCGCCTGTCCAACCGTCGAAGGGGTAGCCACAATCCGGATGGAGGGGGGGTGGAGAAACGCGTTGTGGTCTGCGATAAAATGGGCAGGCATAGGGAATTCCTGCAGATTGGTTCGCATAAAGTATCCGGCCTCGTGCCAGAGATTATCGATGTAGTAGTTGTCGTAATCCCAGAAAAAGAGGGCTTTATCCCGGCTCTTCAGCCAGCGGAACAGCGCCTTTTCGGCAGCATTCAGCACATTGAACCCCACAAAAATATAGGTGTCGAAAGGAGGCCTTTCGGCTACGCTCTTTTCGGGATTTTCGGCACATTCCCGATACATCATGCCCGTATAACCTCTGCCCGAACGCCTGAGTTCTTCTCTGAAGGCCAGATAGATGGGATAGAGCTGCGACCAAAGCTGCAGGAAATCCTTTTTTACCGGGCCTTCGGTTCCATCCGAAAAGCGGTTCCAGAAAAGACCCACTGCCTCGGTTTGTTCGGGAGTGAGGTAGTGAAATTGGGCATCGATCTCTTTGAGTTGGGAGAGGTTTTGGAAGAGATCGGCGGCATTGACCAGATTTTTATCGATGTCGTCGAAATCGGCCAACAACATTTCGCCCCAGGGGTAAAAGAGATCGAAACGCTCCTCCCTCCCGGTGCACTTGCAGTAGATCCGGTGCAGGAGAACCAGCATATAGAGGGTATCTGCTTGTCGGTATCCCGACAGCTCCTGCATAAGATCGGAGATGGTTTTGTATTCGGGCGAAAAGAGCGGTTTCTCGATTAATTCACCCAGCGCTTTCGAAAAGAAGAGGCCGGCTCGTTTGTTGGGGAATACTACGCAGCAGTCCGACAGTCCGTTACCCAGGGTACGGTAGAGATAACCGGCGGTTTGCTGCAGAAAACTCATGGCTCAAGCTAATAATGGAAGGTACCCGCCTCAGATTGGATAGTAAGGCTTTTTTGGGTCGAAGCCTCGCACCGGCCAACAATTTGTGCGTCGATGCCAAAGTGTTTGGCTACTGCAATCACATCGGATGCATATTGCGGTTCGAGGTAGATCTCCATTCTGTGGCCCATATTAAACACTTTATACATCTCCTGCCATGAGGTGCCCGACTCCTCCTGAATGATTCGAAAAAGGGGAGGCACAGGAAAGAGATGGTCCTTAATAATCTGCAAATTATCTACAAAGTGGAGAATCTTGGTTTGGGCGCCACCCGAACAGTGCACCATGCCGTGTATCTTTCCCTCCAGTTCCTTCAGCAACTCAACCACCACCGGCGCATAGGTTCTTGTGGGGGAGAGTACCAGCTGTCCGGCATTGATGCCCAAAGAGGCAATCTCTTGTGTAAGCGTGTAACTTCCGCTATAGACCAGCGAGGGATCGATGGCGTTATCATAACTCTCGGGAAATTTTTGTGCCAGGTAATTGGCAAATACATCGTGGCGTGCCGAGGTGAGGCCGTTACTGCCCATTCCTCCGTTATAGGTGGTTTCGTAAGCGGCTTTCCCCGACGAAGAGAGACCCACTATCACATCGCCCGGAGCTATGCGTGCGTTGTCGATAACCCGGTTCCGGGGCATCCGGCAGGTGACGGTAGAATCAACAATCAGGGTACGTACCAGGTCGCCCACATCGGCGGTTTCGCCTCCCGTGCCATAGACCATGACCCCCATTTGGCGTAACTCCTCCATCAGCTCTTCGGTGCCATTGATAATGGCGGCGATAACCTCACCCGGAATGAGCCGTTTGTTTCGGCCAATCGTCGACGAGACCAGAATGTTGGTCACGGCACCCACGCAGAGCAGGTCGTCGATATTCATAATCAGGGCATCCTGAGCAATCCCTTTCCAAACCGAAAGGTCGCCCGTTTCGCGCCAGTACATGTACGCCAGCGAAGATTTGGTTCCGGCACCGTCGGCGTGCATAATATTGCAATAGTCGGGATCGTTACCCAACATATCGGGAATAATCTTACAGAAGGCTTTTGGGAAAAGCCCTTTGTCGATGGTGCGGATGGCATTGTGTACATCCTCTTTAGAGGCCGAAACGCCCCGTTGCATATATCTTGAATCCTGACTCATATTCTGCTACTGTTTCTCTCTGTGGCAAACGTACAACAAATGGTTTAATTTCCGGGACTCTGCTCCTCTTCCGGAGCAGAAACTTGCCGGGGCTGCAGGTACTCTTCCCGGTAAATCTGTACCATCAGGATGGCGATGGCCAAAAAAACCGGGCCGAATATAATTCCCATAAATCCCATGGTTCCCAACCCGATAATGATACCCAGCACGGTAATCAGCGGATGAATATTGCCCATCTTTTTGAGCACCATAAACCGAAAGAGATTGTCGATATTCGATACCACCAGCGCCCCGAAGAGTAAAAGACCGGCACCTTGCCAGATTTCGCCCTGCGTAAGCAGTGCAATTCCCAGAGGCCCCCAGATCAGGGTTGTGCCCACAATAGGAAAGATGCTGAAAAATCCCGTAATCAGGCCCCAGAAGAAGGGTTCTCTTACCCCAAAAATCAGATACCCCGCTATGGCAGTAACAGACTGAATAATCATCATGATGGGAACCCCCACCACATTCGACATAATCATATTTTTTACCTTTTCGCGGAACAGCAACAGCCCCTTCTCCGAGAGCGGAAGCAGTTGCCATAAACCCTTTTCGAAGGCGGCCCGCTCTATCAGCATAAAGTAGAGCAGAAAGCACATCATCAGATAGTTTACCACCAGGGCATAGGTTGAGTTGAAGAGGGTGGGAATCAGGTTAACCAGATTGTCGGCAATCTTCTTACCGAGATCGGCAGGGAGAAGATCGGCCCCTGCCCACTCTTCCAATTTTTCCTGCAACACCAGATAGCCTCCGGTAAGGGGCTGCGTATCGATATTCGAAACCCGTGCGAGCACAATATTTACAATCTCCGAAAAGAGCAGAACCAAAAGGGCGGTCGATCCCATAATAATGGTGAGGGCCGCCAGCGTTGCATTCCATCTGAAACGTTCGGTGAGCAGATGCTGTAATCTGCGCACAATGGCATAGACCAACAGTGCACCCAGAAAGGCCTCCAGAAAAAAGTGGAGGCCGTTCACAATCAGACTCCACATCACAACAATGATTATCAGGAGTGCGTACTGCCGGTGTTTGGGCGAGTTTACCATAGCGCTGCAATCTGTTTCCTATACTGCAAAGATATATCATTCCGGCTGCAAATGCATATCTTTACCCTCCCCACAAAGCTAAACCCATGGATGTCTTAAACGATATTATCGAATTCCGGTCGTCGCCTGCCATCAGAGCCAAGATCATGGCCTATGCCACACCGAAAATCTTTGCAGAGGGCGACACCATTCTGAAGGAGAATGCCTATGTGAAAGCCATTCCCATTGTTACCCGTGGAAATATCAAGGTAATTCGCACCGATGAGGATGGCCGGGAGTTATTGCTCTACTACATTCGTACGGGCGAAAGTTGTATCATGTCGCTGTTGGGAGGGCTGGCACATCACACCAGTAAGGTAACGGCCATTGCGCGCGAGGAGACTGAGGTGCTCTTTATTCCCGCCGATAAGCTCCATTCGCTCATTCAGGAGCATCCCGAATGGTTAAGCTATATCTTTCGGCTCTACCACCAACGTTTTGAAGAGTTGTTGGAGGTGGTAAATGCAGTGGCCTTTAAAAAGATGGACCAACGTCTTTTGGCCCTTTTGCATACCAAACAGGAGTTGTTGCAGAGCCGGGTTCTGGCGGTTACCCACGAAGAGTTGGCAAACGAACTGGGTACAGCACGCGTTGTGGTTTCGCGTTTGCTTAAACAACTCGAAGAGGAGGGCAGAGTCCGGCTGGGTCGTAACCGGATTACCCTCCTCTGATTACCCTGTTTGGCTTACCAGGCTCCCTTTCCGGTACCCGTCCGGATAAAGAAATTGCCGTTTCCCACTTTACCTCCCAAATCATAGCCGGTTACCGAGAGTCGTAACGTTCGGGGATAGTTGCGGCCAACCGGGAAGGAGAGTTCGGCCACTCCTGCATCGGACGAGGCCAAAGAGGGGCTCCAGAATAGGGTTGCTTTCCGGTGATAGCTGAGCCGATCGGGGTAGTCGGTAGGGATGTACTTGGGCACATAAAAGAGTTTGGGGGTAGAAAAGCCGCGCATCTGCACAC
>JBFWIG010000199.1:0-5158 GCA_050256115.1 Bacteroidales bacterium
AAATGCCAATGGGTAGCACAATAAAGGTAGATACCCACATCCCCAGAAAGGGTGTGAGGCTTCCGTCGCGGGCAAACTTCTCGCCGGTAATAGAGATAACGTAGTAAAAGTCAAAAATGAGCACCGAGATAACCATAGGCGTTCCCAATCCTCCTTTTCGGATGATGGCGCCCAGAGGAGCCCCTACGAAGAAGAGCATCAAACAGGCAAACGAGAGCGAAAATTTTCGCTGCCACTCACTTCGGTATCTACGTTGCTGCGTACTGAGTTCGTTAATACTGCCGCCGTGTGTCATTTGGGTTTCATACTGCATGTCGCCCGTGTTTTTCAGGGCAGCTCTGATAGACTCGAGTTGTTCGGTGGGCGAAACAGTTGCAAAATGGTTGGCAAAATCGTCGGGAAGCTCTAATTGTCCGGGCTGGGGTTCGGCATAGAGACGCGGAAATATCTTCAGGGGCATAAGCCGGGCTTTTACCAACCCTTCCAGATTTAGGGAGATAGAGTCTATTACGGTAGATAATGAGTCGGAATAGGTGCTTAATTGGCCGATATCCATCATCTGGTATCCCTTTTTAAAGAGACTCTCGTCGGTGCGGTTCAGGTCGAATTCCGAAAGATCTATCCGGAAGGTTTGCTGTGCAAAGTGATTCCGTCTAAAAGGATAGGTTCGGGCGCGGGCGCGGCTCCTCTCCTGTTGTACCTCCTCGTAGTTATACCCATTGTAAAGATCTACCACCAGAAAACGTTCGTCGGGCGTGGTAAGCATAAATCCTGAATCGGCTATGGTCATCTTCAGATTTTCGCGACGAGGTCCCGATGTCTCGTACATAATGAGATCGAACAGGGTATTGGTGGTATAATCCTTCTTCCCGATATAGATGTTGTAATTGTCGATGGTGGTAAATACCCCCTCGGTGAGTTGCAGCTGCGGCTTTTTATTGCGAATGTCCCACAGGAGCGACTGCATCTTAAGTGCAGTGAAGGGTAATACATAGTTGGAAAAGGCAAAAGATCCGATGGTTATGGCTGTGCACAATACCATTACCGGGTAAAGGATTCGCTGAAGCGAGACCCCGGCCGACTTGATCGCCAACAGTTCATAGTTTTCGCCGAGCGATCCGAGTGTCATGATAGAGGCCAGCAAGACCGCCAGCGGCACCGCCATAGGAACCAGCGATGCCGCCGAATAGGCCAGGAATTCAACAACCAGTGTTGCGTCGAGCCCCTTTCCGGCCAGTTCGTCGATATACTTCCAGAGAAACTGCATCAATAATACAAACACAACAATCGCAAAGGTCAGAATGAAAGGACCTATAAACGACTGAATGATATAGATGTGCAGTTTCTTCATATCGATTCGGCCGGATTCGGTCAGCCTTTGCGTGAGGCAAGATAGTCGAGGGCCTTACGGACAACGGCTTCGGCAGTATAACCCAGTTTTTGGTCGAGCACCGAATAGGGTGCAGAGTGGCCAAAATGGTCGAGTCCTGCTACTATGCCAAAGGGACCAACCAACCCTTGCAGGGTTACGGGAAGGCCGGCGGTAAGACCCATTACCGGGATGGTATAGGGAAGAACCGCCTCCTGATAAGCTGCAGGTTGTGTGCGGAAGAGCCCTTCAGAGATGGCCGAAACCACCCGTACGGTTAACCCTCCTGCCACCAGTTGTGCCGCGCCTTCTATACATGTTGAGACCTCAGAGCCGTTGGCCACCAAAATCAGATCGGGTTTCGAAGCAGGGCCCTCTTCCCAGGCAATGTAGGCCCCTTTTTCGGCTTGCAGGGCCTCTTCGAATCGGGATGCCTTAGCAGGCACATCTTTAATGTTTTGACGCGATAAAATAAGCGCCGAAGGGGTGGCGAAATTTTCCATGGCCATCTTCCAGGCCACTGTAGTTTCGGTAGCATCGGCAGGACGGAGCACCAGGGTGGAGTTTTTGCCCGAATGGTTTTTGAGCTGCTCCATAAGGCGAACTTGTGCCTCTTGTTCTATCGGCTGGTGGGTGGGTCCGTCTTCTCCAACCCGGAAAGCATCGTGCGTCCAGATGAATTTTACGGGAACCTCCATAAGCGCCGCAATCCGGAGAGCCGGCTTCATATAATCGGAAAAGACAAAGAAGGTGGCACAGGCTGCAATAACCCCACCGTGAAGGGCCATGCCGTTACAGAGGCAGGCCATGGTAAGCTCGCAAACACCGGCTTGCAGAAAGGCGCCTCCAAAATCGTTGCGGGTAAAGGCGCGGCTCTTTTTCAGAAAGCCATCGGTTTTGTCGCTGTTTGAGAGGTCGGCCGACGAGACAATCAGGTTTTCTACTTTTTCGGCCAGCACAGCCAGAACGGCCGAAGAGGCGGCACGGGTAGCAATGCCCGGTTTTTGGGCAATGGACTGCCAATCAAGTTCGGGCAGACGACCCGAGAAGAACTGCTCCAGTTTGGCGGCCAGTGCAGGGTTTTTTGCTGCCCAGGCAGCCTCTTGTTTTTTCAGTTCGGCAGCTTCGCGAATTTTCTTTTCGCGTGCCTCGGCATACCATTCGGCCACTTCCGGGAAGATCTGGAAGGGATCTTCGGGGTTGCCGCCCAGATTGGCAATACTCTTCTCGAACGAAGCTCCGGCCTCGCCAAGGGGCATTCCATGGGTTGCGCATTTCCGTTCGTAGCTGGCACCGGCAGGGTCGATGGCGCCCTTCCCCATGATGGTTTTACCAATAATGAGCACAGGTTTGCCTACAACCGAGCGGGCCTCGGTAAGCGCTTTCCGGATTTCAGAGGCATCGTTGCCGTTGATGGTGGTTACATGCCAACCCCAGGCCCGGTATTTCATGGCGGTGTCCTCGCTGGTAACCTCGTCGGTGACGGTGGAGAGCTGAATATCGTTCGAATCGTAGAACATAATCAGGTTGTCGAGCCCCAGATGGCCGGCAATACGTCCGGCGCCTTGCGAAATCTCCTCCTGGACCCCTCCATCCGAGATAAAGGTATATACCTTATGGTTCATCCAGTTGCCGAATCGGGCAGCCAGAAACTTAGCTGCAATTGCTGCACCCACGGCCATTGCGTGTCCCTGTCCGAGGGGACCGGAGGTGTTTTCAATCCCTCGCATCACATCAACTTCGGGATGTCCGGGCGTTGGCGAACCCCATTGTCTGAACTGTTTGATCTCGTCGAGTGTGTAAAAACCGGCAAGGGTGAGCACACCGTAAAGCATGGGCGACATATGACCGGGATCGAGGAAGAAACGGTCGCGGTGGATCCAACCCATATCGGTGGGGTCGTAACGGAGAAACTCTGTGTAGAGCAGGTTCACAAAATCGGCACCTCCCATGGCTCCGCCGGGATGACCCGATTTGGCTTTTTCGACCATTGCGGCCGCTAGAATACGCAGATTATCTGCTGCTTTGTCGACGATTTGTTTGTGCATAGCGCATGATATGATTAGGCGTTTGGAATCGGTATTTTTTGAAACCACAAATTTACACATTTATTTGTTCTTTCGCCCGGTTCCTCGTTGATAAGGGGTGTTGTGAGTTAAGGAAAATCGATAACTTTGAGGGATAATCCTCTCGAGTAAATGAAGAAAATTGCCATCAGCGGAGTGACCGGTTTTTTGGGAAGCCGCATTGCCACCCATTTTCAACAGAGTGGTTGGACGATTGTGCATTTGTTGCGCACCGATTTCTCCGAATCGGGCGTGGCTCAGCTTGCCGGTCGTCTTGAGGGGTGTTCGGTGGTGCTGCATCTTGCCGGAGCTCCCATCAATCGCAGGTGGAGTAACGCTTATATGAACAGACTTCGAGTGAGCCGGATAACAACAACCCGGATTCTGGTGCAGGCTTTAGAGCGGGTTTCTGTTAAACCGCAACTTTTCCTTTGTGCGTCGGCAGTGGGAATTTATCCGCTGCAGGGCAATTGTTGTTCGGAGGGCAATTGTTGTACGGAGGGCGATTTCCCCCTTTCCGCAGGGCCGGAGGAGAGATTGGCTAATGATGATCCGACTGCTTTTTTGCAGCAACTTTGCCGGAATTGGGAGTATGAGGCTTCCTGTTGCCCCGCCTCTATACGGTTGGTTACTCTTCGTTTGGGGGTGGTTCTGGGAGCAGGAGGGGGCGCATTCGAATCGATGCGCCCTCCTCTTCGTTTGGGCGTGGCGGCACAGTTGGGTGCATCCGGAGAGCCCTTCTCCTGGATACATATAGACGACCTTCTGGCTGCAATTGCTTGGATAGTAGCATATGATCAGATTAGAGGTCCGGTAAATCTGGTGGCTCCTGAACAGGGTACGCAGGGCGAATTTGCACGAGCCCTGGCTTCGGCTTTCGGGAGTTTCGGAGTGGTAAAGGTTCCCTCTTTTGCGCTGCGGATTCTTTATGGCAGGGCCGTTTCGGTTTTAACGCGGGGACGAAGGGTTTGTCCTGCGGTTTTGACGGATTCCGGTTTCCGGTTTGCCTGTCCGGACACGATGTCGGTGGCTCGCTTGTTGGCCGACGAAGTGAAACAGGTTTTGTGAGTAGACATCAATCTATTTCGATATGAAGAGGCTGTGTTGTTTTGTAATCTTTTTGCTCTTGGGGGTTGTTACCCTGTTGCAGGGGCAACAGAAACCCACCATTTTGTTGGTGGGCGATTCTACCGTGAAGAATGGCAGGGGCGATGGCTCCGGTGGCCTGTGGGGCTGGGGCGACGCGCTTCCCCTCTGGGTTGACACTGCAAAAGTGTCTGTTCAGAATCACGCCCTTGGCGGGATGAGCAGTCGTACCTATTATCACGCCGAGAACAACTGGAAAAGGGTTCTGGAGGTGATGAAACCCGGCGATTTTGTGCTTATACAATTGGGTCACAACGACGGGGGAGGGCTCTCCGGCATGTTCAGTACCCGCGCCACACTCCGGGGCGTTGGCGAGGAGACGCAGGAGATTGAAAATAGTGTAACCAAACAGAAAGAGGTGGTGCATACCTATGGTTGGTATTTGCGGCAATATATTAAAGAGACGCGGGCGAAGGGGGCAACGCCCATTCTCTGTACTCCCATTCCCCGGAACGACTGGGTAGACGGGAAGATGCCCAAGCCCGTGGATGGTTACCCCTATCTGGGCTGCTCAGGTGGCCCGGGAGGAGAAGGTGGCTCTGATAGATTTGTACGAACTGAGCCGTCTAAGCCTTGA
>JBFWIG010000200.1:0-5148 GCA_050256115.1 Bacteroidales bacterium
TTTGAATCGAAGTGGCAGCAGCAGTTTTCTGACCCTATATGGGCAAAACAGGAGGTTCCTTTTGCAGGGGAGGTCTATATCGGCCATTTGCGTTATGGAACTTTCGGTTCGAACGGGATTGAGAGTATTCATCCCGTTTTGCGTCAGAATAACTGGAAAACCCGTAATCTTCTTCTGGCCGGGAATTTTAATCTCACCAATATGGATGAGATTTTTCAGCGCCTTGTTGATTTGGGACAGTTTCCCACCGAACTCTCCGATACGGTAACCATTCTGGAGAACGTGGGTCACTTTCTGGATCGTCAGAATCAGCGACTGTTTGATCATTTTAAAGAGCAGGGTTTTTCGAATGTCGAGATCTCGGCACTGATTGCCAACGCACTCTCTACGCCCGATATTTTGCGGGAGTCGAGTAAAAAGTGGGATGGCGGTTATGTAATCGGAGGTATTATCGGTCACGGCGAGATGTTTGCCTACCGGGATCCCTGGGGGATTCGTCCCGCCTTTTACTATTGCGATGATGAAGTGGTGGTGGTGGCTTCGGAACGTGCGGTAATTCAAACCGCTTTTGGGGTAGATTTCGGATCTGTTCTGGAGCTGGATCCGGGCAGTGCTCTGGTGGTAAAGCATTCCGGAAGTTGGGCTGTGCATACTATTAATACGCCCCAACAGCGTGCGGCCTGCTCGTTTGAGCGGATCTACTTTTCCCGGGGAAGCGATCAGGAGATTTACCGGGAACGAAAACGTCTGGGAGAGGCATTGGTGCCCGCTGTGCTGAACGCGGTTGGGCAGGATTTAGCGCATGCGGTCTTCTCTTATATTCCGAATACCGCCGAAGTGGCTTATATGGGTCTGATCAGCGGACTCGAAACCTATTTGATGAACCAGAAGATCTCACTTCTGACAGAGGGTGATTCTCTCGGGCCTGAGGAGGCGCGTGCCATACTGCGTCGATCGGTTCGTACCGAGAAGGTGGCAATCAAGGATGTAAAGATGCGTACCTTTATTTCGGACGACAAGGGTCGTAATACGATGGTGGGCCATGTGTACGATGTAACCTGGGGCAGCATTCAAAAGGGTACCGATACCCTGGTAATTCTCGACGACTCCATTGTTAGGGGCACCACTTTGCGCAAAAGTATTATCGGCATTCTCGACAAGCTGGGGCCCAAAAAGATTGTCATTGTTTCGTCGGCCCCCCAAATCAGATATCCCGACTGTTATGGCATTGATATGGCTCGTCTGGGCGATTTTATCGCTTTTCAGGCAACTATGGCTCTGCTCCGCGAACAGGGAAAGGGGGCGCTCATAGAGCGTGTGTATCAATCGTGCCTGGCGCAGGCAGAGCTTCCAAAAGAGGAGGTGACCAATGCTGTGGCCCAACTTTATGCGCCCTTTACCGATGAGGAGATCTCTGCACAGATTGCCAGGATGTTAAAATTGCCCGGTACAAACGCCGATATTGAGGTGGTGTTTCAAACGGTAGAAGGGTTGCACAAAGCGTGTCCTGACCATTCGGGCGACTGGTATTTTACCGGGAACTATCCTACCCCGGGTGGGAATAAGGTGGCTAACCGATCGTTTGTCCTCTATATGGAGGGGTTGTCAATCCGCCCCTACTGATCTGATTAGACATGTGGCTTCTTTTTGCCGTTCTCTCTTCACTCCTTCTCGGCGGTTACGATATCCTGAAAAAGAGTTCGCTCAAGGGCAACGCAGTGTTGCCGGTACTCTTTGTGGCGGCCTGTTCGGGGGCCTTTCTGTTTTTGCCCGCGCTGCTCTTTTCCTGTTTTACGCCCGAATGGGCCCGTTCACAGGGATTCTCTCTGGTCATCCTTACCCCTCGTGAGCATCTTTGGGTCTTCCTGAAATCGGTTCTGGTGGGGGCTTCCTGGATTTTGAACTATTACGCCATGAAGTATCTGCCGCTAACCACTGTTTCGCCCATCCGGTCGACAGGGCCACTCTGGACTGTGATGGGGGCGCTCTCATTTCCCGACTCGCTGATTTCGATTGTATCGGCCGTGCGGCGTACCAGTGTTGTGGTACCCTTTTTGGCAGGCATCTTTCTGTTTCAGGAAAAGCGAAATTTGTTGCCCAAGGTGATAGCCCTCGCGGGAATGGTATTGGGGGTTCTTCTTATTGCACTGGGTACAAGGTAACAATTGCATCAAATTACTGCAATTTTGCCGGAAATCTTTCAGGAATTATCGTGGTAACGGTTAATTGTATAACTTTGGGCGCGAGAAAACGATTATTCATTTTAAACAGATAGATTATGGTTTCATACAAAGAACTGGGTCTGGTCAACTCCAAAGAGTTGTTCGCAAAGGCTGTTGCCGGTGGTTATGCCATCCCCGCTTTTAACTTTAACAATATGGAGCAACTGCAGGCCATTGTACAGGCCTGTGTTGAGGCAAAGTCGCCTGTTATCCTGCAGGTTTCGAGCGGCGCACGCAAGTATGCCAATCAGACGCTGCTTCGCTTCATGGCGCAGGGCGCTGTTGAATATGCTAAAGAGCTGGGATGCAATATTCCCATTGTTCTTCATCTTGATCATGGCGACAGCTTTGAACTATGCAAGTCGTGTATTGAGTTCGGCTTCTCGTCTGTGATGATCGACGGATCACATCTTCCTTACGAAGAGAATGTAGCGCTTACCAAAAAGGTTGTAGACTTTGCCCATCAAAACGGTGTGACAGTAGAAGGCGAACTCGGTGTACTGGCCGGTATCGAAGATGAGGTTTCGGCCGAACATCATGTCTATACCGAGCCTGATATGGTAGAAGATTTTGTGAACAAAACCGGTGTTGATTCTCTGGCTATTTCGATTGGAACTTCGCACGGCGCCAATAAATTTAAACCTTCGCAGTGTACTCGCAATGCCGATGGCGTGCTGGTTCCTCCCCCTCTGCGTTTCGACATTTTGGAAGAGATTGAGAAGAGAATTCCCGGTTTCCCCATTGTTCTGCACGGCGCTTCGTCGGTTCCCCAGGAGCAGGTGGAAACCATCAATAAG
This sequence comes from Bacteroidales bacterium, assembly GCA_050256115.1. Taxonomy (GTDB): domain Bacteria; phylum Bacteroidota; class Bacteroidia; order Bacteroidales; family UBA4181; genus JAQVSH01. The sequence continues at coordinate 3,020 of JBFWIG010000200.1, forward strand.
TATGGCGGTGCCATGGTCGATGCCATTGGTATCCCCGAAGAGCAACTCCGCAAGGCAGCTGCTTCGGCCGTATGCAAAATCAACATCGACAGCGACGGCCGTCTGGCTATGACTGCAGCTGTTCGTGAAGTGTTTGCCAATAAGCCCGGCGAATTCGACCCCCGTAAGTATCTGGGTCCTGCCCGCGATGCGCTGAAAGCACTCTATATCCATAAATGTAAGAATGTGTTGGGCAGCGCCGGAAAAGCCTGCTAACGATTCCTTATTGCCTCTCGAAAGGGTGTCCTGCTAAGCCGGGGCACCCTTTTGTCTTTTCCTCGCAATGCACTATCTTTACCCGTCGACACAGGGTTGCCGAACCGTAATACTAATCCCATGAACAGTTTACTTGTTACCGGATGTAATGGACAGTTAGGCAGAGAGATGCAAGAACTGGCCGCCCGCTTTAGTGAATTCGGAGCAATCTTTACCGATGTTGGGGAGCTTGATATCACCGACGAGCGTGCAGTTGTGAATCTGGTGGGTCAAATTCGCCCCCGATTTATTGTAAACTGTGCCGCGTATACCGCTGTCGACCGCGCTGAGAGTGACGAGCGAACTGCCTGGCAGCTCAATGTACAGGCGGTTCGGAATCTGGTAAATGCCGCCGAACGGGTTGGCGCTGCTCTGATTCATATCTCCACCGACTATGTTTTCGACGGAACCTCGTCGGTGCCCTACAAGGAGTCGGATCAGGAGCATCCGGTTTCGGTATATGGAAAGACAAAGGCCGAAGGGGAGAGAGCTGTACTTGACTATGAATGGGGTACCGTTATCAGAACCAGTTGGCTCTATTCGCCTCATGGCAACAATTTTGCCAAAACCATGCTTCGTCTGGGGCGTGAACGCTCAGAACTGCAGGTGGTCTTCGATCAGGTGGGCACCCCTACCTATGCGCTCGACCTGGCAGAGGCAATTTTTCTGTTATTGCGCAGAATGGCCGAGGGGTATCACACTTCGGGGCTTCTCCATTTTTCGAACGAAGGGGTCTGCAGCTGGTACGATTTTGCCCGCGAGATTCTTTTGAGTAGCAACCTCTCCTGCCGTATAGTGCCGGTTGAAAGTGTGATGTTCCCCACTCCGGTAAAGCGGCCGGCCTATAGTGTTCTGAATAAATCGAAGATTAAAGCGTTGCTGCAAATTGATATTCGGCATTGGCAGGACGCCTGGCGCCATTGTCTTACCCGTCTCTCCTGATTGCTTTTTGCTAATACAAACCCCCAAATACAACGACAATGAAAACACGCTTCCGTTTAGCCCTTCTGTTAGTGGCCCTATCTGCTTTTGTTGCCTGCCAAAAGGCTCCTCAGCCCGTTTCGCTCTTTAACGGAACCGATCTTGCCGGTTGGGTTCCCTATCTGGCTCCCGACAGCCTGATTACCAACCCCGCCGATGTCTATAAGGTTAAAGAGGGTTGTATTTGGGTGAGCGGAAAGCCCCTTGGCTATCTCCGCACAGAAAATGAGTATACCGATTACCGCTTAACCGTAGAGTGGCGCTGGGATGGCGAACCGACTAACAGCGGGCTCTTTCAACGAATTGCATTGCCCGATCAGACCTTCCCCAAGGCTATCGAGGTACAATTGGCGGCAGGTAAAGCCGGCGACTTTGTAATGTTGGGCGGCTCAAAGATTAATGAGACCAACGAAACCGGCCCCTTTCCCGTGGTAAAGGCCATGAACCCTACCAACGAAAAGGCACCGGGAGAGTGGAATCGTGCCGAGATTACCTGCAAAGGCGATTCTATTATTGTATACGTTAACGGGTTGTTGCAGAATAAGGCATCCGGAGCGCCCACCTCGGGTTACATCGGACTGCAGAGCGAAGGTGGCCCGATCATGTTCAGATCGATTACGGTTACGCCTCTGAAATAGCCGATTATCAGCAGATTAAACAGATTTCTTTCTATGCAGACAGATGTTAATGAACGGGCACGGCGATGGCTCGACCCGGTGTTCGATGCCGATACCCGTACCCGGGTAAAGGAGCTCCTCGATGAGGGTGGAGCAGAGCTTACGGAGTGTTTTTATCGCAATCTGGAGTTTGGAACCGGAGGCCTTCGGGGCTTGATGGGTGTGGGAACCAACCGA
>JBFWIG010000201.1:0-5141 GCA_050256115.1 Bacteroidales bacterium
CGATCTGTCCCGACGGGAAGCATAACCATGTGAATACGCAGGCCGAGCTACGGGAGTATGATCCCGGACTGTATAAGATTCTTAATGACTACTTCCCGGAGAAGTACGAGCCTTTTAGCGTGCATCAGAGATAACGTTCGGGGGCATCATCCGGTTTGATAGGCCTCGAGGTGCAATAAGCAGACCTCGGGGCATGACGAGATGTCGATGCCTGGCTGCTAAACGTCGATGCCTGGCTGTTACACTTCGATGCCCGTGAACCGTTTTAGCAGGTATCCAATCAGAAAGCTGAATCCTGCTACGCCAAAGCTCAATCCGGCCATTTCGAGGAATCGCTTTTTGAAACTTTCGTTGCGAACCACTGCATAGTAGTAGTTAAATGAGCCTATGATGGCTGCCGAAACGGCCAGTGTGCAGATGAGCGAAAGGATGGGGTTTGAGAGGAGCAGAAAGGGGGTAATCAGCGCCACTACTGTGCCCAGGTAGGCCAATCCTGTGTAGAGGCTGGCACGGACGGCATTCTTTCCTTCGCCCTCCGATCGGGTGGAGAGATATTCGGACGAGGCCATCGAAAGGGCCGCAGCTATCCCTGTGATACTCCCTGTGAGCGCAATCAGATCGGATTGCTGCAGGGCAAGCGTAAAGCCAGCAAGGGCACCGGTGAGCTCTACCAGTGCATCGTTCAGCCCCAATACCACCGAACCCATGTACTGCAGTTTCTCCTCTTGCAGCATGCCTACTAATTGCTGCTCATGGTTCTCCTCATCGTTTTTTATGAGCATAAAGTCGGGGTTGCTGTCGAATCCGGCATAACCCTTTCCCGCCTCTTGCTCGGCCCGCTCCTGCAGCTTGATGCCGAAGGTGAGCCCCAGCAAGCGTGAGAGCACTACCATCCGGAAGGCTTGAAAGGCATTGTGGGCCGGTGTTTTTCCGGTATAGCGCTTCAGGATATGGTAATGTTTGTTTTCATCGAGCGCAATCTGTTCCAGAATGGCCCGGTTATGCGGGTTTTTCTCAGCAGCTGCCAGCCTCCGGTACATTACATGTGCAGTAATCTCGTTAATCTGCATCTGCAGAATCAGTTGTTTCTCCTTTTCTGAGTAGGTAAACCCATTTTGTTCGGTCCATTTGGGCGGGCGATCCGGGGATATATCGGGCGATGATGCGTTCATAGTTTCGGGTATAGGTATGTGTTATGCAATATGCAGCCATTTATGCAGTTGTACACTCAGATTCCATTCCGGGTGTTGCAGTACATAGGCAACTACCTCTTTTGTGTTTTGGTTAGAACAGGGCTGAAGGCAGCGGTACGAGCAGACAAAGGAATTGAAAACCGACAGATCCTGACCGGTGTAAACCACTTTCAGTTCGTCGGCACTTTCAAGAAGCAACTGCTCCTTGGGGCTGCAGGTTACCCAGTCGATATTTGGGGGAAGCGGGCGCGTTCCGTTGGTCTCAATCTGAACATAGAAACCCTGCGCTTTCAGAAGTGCAATAAAGGGTTCGGTGATAAACAGCGATGGCTCTCCTCCGGTGAGAACAAGGTGCCGGGCAGGGTATTGGAGCGCCCTGGCAAGAATCTCTTCGGGAGTCATCTCTACTCCGGTTTCGTGTTGGGTGTCGCAAAAAGAGCAGCGAAGGTTGCATCCCGAAAAGCGGATAAAAATCGCAGGGGTTCCTGTGTGATACCCCTCTCCCTGAATGGAATAGAATATTTCGTTGATGGTAAACATGGTACGCCTATTTTTCGAAGGTGGCGATATTGCCTTCCGACTCCTGAACGGTTACTTTGTAGCAGTTCGACAGCTGTTCACAGACCCAGCGCGCAATATTCTCTGCTGTGGGATTGTAGGGGAGGATGTCGTTTAATACTTTGTGGTCCAGCTGCCCGTGAATCTTTTGTTTGATTTCGGAAAAATCAATCACCATTCCGTTTTCATTGAGCTCCTTGCTTTGGCAGTAGACCGTAATAATCCAGTTGTGTCCGTGCATTCCGTTGCACGGACTCGGGTAATTGGTCTCCACATGGTGTGCTGCCGATATTTCCAGACGTTTCGATACGGTATACATAGCAGTGCTTTGTAGGAGGGGGAGGGTTTGTCTTCCCCCTGAAATCTATCCGGGGCAAAGGTATGAATCTATTGCTTACGTTGCGGTATCACTATCGCTATCTATCATCTTGCGCGCCTGGTCGGAAGGGAGAAGCTCCACCTCACGCAGTTTTCGGGTAATCTGCCGGGTTCTTACCCCCACCAGTTTGTCGAGTTCTTCGTTGGCGCCCAGAATCTTCTCCTGCGCTTTCGAGAGTACTTTAGAGAATTCGCCGAATTCGGTCTTTACCGCCTTCAGTAAATTCCAGACTTCACTGCTTCGTCGCTGTATGGCCACGGTTTTAAAGCCCATCTGCAAACTATTCAGGATGGCTGCCAGTGTGGTGGGTCCGGTTACAATCACCTTTTCATACCGTTGCAGTTGTTCCAGCAGGGCTGGCCGGCGAACCACTTCGGCATAGATGCTTTCGAAAGGGAGAAAGAGAATCCCGAAATCGGTGGTGGCCGGAGGATCCAGATATTTGTCGCGAATGTCGCGTGCCATCTTTCTGATTACACTGTCGAGATTTTTCGAGGCAGCCTCAATTTGTGCAGGATCGGCTGCCTCATAGGCATCGACCACTCTTTCGTACACCTCTCTGGGAAATTTAGCATCAATAGGCAGGTAAACAGATCCTTGTGTTTCGTCGCGTCCGGGCAGTTTAATGGCAAATTCAACCCTGTCGGCCGATCCGGCCTTGGTGCAGAGATTGGTTTCGAACTGTTCCGGCGCCAGAATCTGTTCGAGCAGCATACCCAGTTGCACTTCGCCCAGCCCTCCGCGTACCTTCACATTGCTCAGTATCTTTTTCAGCCCGCCTACATCCTGCGCCAGCGCCTTCATCTCGCCTAATCCCTCCTGCACAGAGAGGAGGTGGCGGCTTACCGTAGCAAACGATTGCCCCAGCCGCTCATCAAGGGTTTTTTGCAGCTTCTCATCGACCGTCTCTTTAATTTGATGCAGCTTCTTGTCGATGAGCCCCGACTGCTCTTGCTGCATTCCGCGAAGGGTGTCGAAACGATCCTCAAGGCTTTTGCGGAAGAGCGTCAAGGTTTGAAGCTGGGTTTCGCTGCTATGACGGGATTGTTGACTCTGCTGTTCCTGAAAATTTTTCAACGTTCCGATGGTGGCACTCTGGAATTGCGAAAGGCGCTCGGAAACCTCCTGCCTGTTGAGGCGATTTTCGTTGTGTATACGTTGCTCCAGCTGTTCCAGCCGATTTAGAAGTTGTGCCGTAAGCCGGGCCACCTCACCGTTTTGTTCCCGGATTTTCCGCAGGTGCCGCAAAACCGCCACAATCGCTCCCCACAGGGAGAGAATCAAAAACGATAAGGCAATCCAGAGCGTGCTTGTCATTATTCTCTAAAATAGACACGTTTAACCCGGGGCGAGACGGAAGTCAAAATCTCGTAGGGTATGGTATGCAGCTGTTCTACCATGTGGGTAATGGGGTATTCGGGTCCGAAAAAGATCACCTCATCGCCCTCGCGCGCATCAATGCCTGTGAGATTAATCATACACATATCCATGCAGATATTTCCTACAATCGGAACCAGTTGGTTGCCCACCAGAACTTTTCCGATTCCATTGCCCAGGCTTCGGCGCAATCCGTCGGCATAGCCCACTGCCACCACCCCGATACGCTCCTGTTCGGATGCGGTATGGTTGCGACTGTAGCCCACACTCTCGCCCCTCTCTACCTCCTTAATTTGCAGGATTACGCTTTTGAGGGTGCTGATTTGCCGCAGGGCGGGGCTTCCCGTGGCGCTGATTCCATAGAGTCCGATCCCCAATCTTACCATATCGAACTGGGCTTCGGGGAAGCGCTCAATGCCGGCCGAGTTGAGTATATGGCGCATGATATCGGTACGATGCACGCCTGCCATGATTTGCCGGCTCATGGTTTCGAAACGGAGAATCTGTTCGCGGGTAAAAGAGTCGAAACGGGGTTCGTCGGCTCCGGCCAGGTGTGAAAAGAGCGAAACGATGCGCAAATCGGGCAAGGCCTCTGTCATCAGATCGATGAGCCGCGGAAGGTCATCGGGCCGGAATCCCAGTCGGTGCATTCCGGTATCGAGTTTGATGTGTATGGGGTAGTCGCGGAGTTTTCGCATCCTTACCGCGGCCAAAAAGGCGAGTAGCGTGCCGAAACTGAATATCTCGGGTTCTAACCGGTATTGCAGAAGCTGTTCGAACGATCCTGCTTCGGGATTCATGACCATAATGGGTAACCCAATCCCTTTATCCCGAAGGATTTTTCCTTCGTCGGCAAAGGCTACCGCCAGATAGTCGATGCGGTGATATTGCAGAACGTTGGCAATTTCAAAACTTCCGCTGCCATAGGAAAAGGCCTTGACCATAGCGGTTACTTTGGTTTCGGGGCGGAGCAGCGACCTGAAATGGTTCAGGTTGTTAACCATTGTATCGAGGTTGATCTCTAAAACGGTTTCGTGCACCTTCTCTTCGAGCGCAGCCACAATTTGTTCAAACCGGAATATCCGCGACCCCTTAATCAGAATGGCCTGATCGGCGAATTCGGATGGCAGCAATTGCTCCAGAAAGTGGCGTGTAGAGTTGAAAAAGCGGGCGTTTTCTCCAAAAAGGTGCGCCTGCGCCGAGAGATCGGAGCCAATTCCAATAAAGCGGGCAATATTTTTGGTTTCTACCAAACGCGCCACTTCCGAATAGAGCCCGTCGGGGTGACGACCGCTCTGGAGGATATCGGATAGGATAAGCGTTTTGGTGAGGTGTTGATGTTGTAGATTGAGAAAATCGAGGGCTATGGTAAGCGAGCCCAAATCGGAGTTATAGCTGTCGTTTACCAGTGTCGATCCGAGTATACCCTGTTTCTGTTCCAACCGCATCTCCACCGAATGGAGCGCAGCCATCCGTTCGGCGATGGCTGCAGGCGAATAGCCCAATTCGTAGAGCAACGCTATCACATGCGAGGCATTGGCAATAGAGGCAGCATCGGAAAAGGGGATACGAACGGTGAAGCGCAGACATTCGCTGTCTATCTGCAATTGGGTGCCACCCCGCAAATCGGGGGC
>JBFWIG010000202.1:0-5111 GCA_050256115.1 Bacteroidales bacterium
GATTGTCGAGCAAAATATCGGCCACCTTAAGATTGGACGTTACATACAAACTACCACTATGATGGCGCATAATAAGCAGTGATTTAAATAGTTAACTGATTCGATTCCGGTGTATGCCTTACTCAAGAACCACAACCACCGATCGCGTAAAAGGAGGAACGATCAGCTCACCCGCTTTGTTCAAAAAGAGTTGTTCCCATCGGTCGGTCCAGGGGTTGTACACTTTTGCCCGGCGAAAGCGTTGTTCAAAATAACTATATCTTGGCAAGAATAGATAAATAGTGCCAATTTCCTTACCTTTAGAGCTGGTTTATTCCAACAACCATACTGTTCAATTTCCTAAAAAGGGCTAACAAACACAACATGAAGAAACCTGTATTCTTAGGGCTTGCCATAGTAGCTGCCCTCGTTCTTTGCCTTCCGGTATCGGCGCAGAAGGTGAATCAACTTACCAAGAAAGAGAAGAAGGCCGGCTGGGTACTTCTTTTCGACGGCAAATCGTTCGACGGCTGGCGGCAGTGCAACGGTACCCAAATGCCAAAGAACTGGACCATAGAAGAGGATGCCATGAAGGTGCTCATTGGCGAAGGGAAGCAACCGGGCTCAGGTGCCAACGGCGACATTGTATATGGAACCAAAAAGTTCAAAAACTTTGAACTCTCTATCGACTGGAAGGCCAGCGAAAAGGCCAATTCGGGTATCTTCCATAATGTGCGCGAAGTTCCGGGTCAACCCATCTATTACGCCGCCCCCGAAGTGCAGGTGCTCGACAATGTAGCAGCTACCGACAACAAAATTGCCAGCCATCTGGCCGGATCACTCTACGACATGATTGCCGCCGACCCCAAAACCGTAAACCCTGCCGGTTCATGGAATACTATCGTAATTAAGGTAGATAATGGCAAAGTTACCCATACCCAAAATGGGGTTCAGGTACTTTCGTACACCCTTTGGACTCCCGAATGGGATGCCCTGGTGGCCAACAGTAAATTCAAATCGTTCCCCGGTTTTACCGAAGGCATTGCAAAAGAGGGCTTTATAGGGCTGCAGGATCATGGGTATCCCGTTTGGTTCCGCAACATCAAAATTCGCGAACTTTAGGCAATTCTGTTTCGCGAAATAGTCGCGAGAGGGTCAATAGACTACCTCTCAAAACAGCGAGATACGGGCAGGTGCAGATTACTCCATTGCACTTACCCGTATCTTTTTTGTTTTCAGTTTACTGTTGTTGAGCGTATCCACCAGCCGGGTGGCCATAGAGGCTTTAACCGCCACAAACGAACAATCTTGCTTAATCTCGATAATACCCAGATCATCGCTGGTAATATTGCCCTGTTTGATAAACAGTCCGGCAATATCGCCTTTCGAAATTTTATCGCGTCGGCCACCGGTGAGGTAAAGAGTGGCCCATTCCGAAACCGGAGGGAGGGGTGCCTCAGTTAACTTCTCCACACCGACTCCCTTCACATACTGTGGCAACTCCTCGTCGGCCCATTGCAGAATATAGGCAGTACCATCGCTCTTCATACGAGCGGTCCGGCCATTACGGTGTATAAACTCATGTTCTCTGCCGGGAAGTTGGTAGTGCATAATAAATTTGATTTCCGGAATATCCAATCCTCTGGCTGCCAAATCGGTGGCTACAATCAGCCGCAGGGTACCATTCCTGAATTGCACCAGCGTTCTTTCGCGATCTATCTGCTCCATATCGCCATGAAAGCATCCATGGGCAATGCCGATTTCGGTAAGATAATCGCTCACCCGCTGGATAGATTCTTTGTAATTACAGAAAAGAATGCCCGGCTTATCGCCCAGATGGCAAAGGGCTTTCACCAACGTCTGCAACTTATCTTTTAAGGGCGAAAGGATAATCTTCACATCCAGTTGCTCCACCCCCTCTTTCTGATAATTCACATACAGAGGCTTCCGCATTCCCACAAATTCGGGAATTCTAACCGATTGGGTAGCCGAAGTAAGAATCCGTTGTTTCACCTTTGGCAGCGACGAAAGGATCTCTTCCATCTCCACCTCAAAACCCACCTGAAGCGACTTATCGAACTCATCGAGGATAAGGGTAGTAACCGTTTGAGGTGAGAATCGCCCCTTTCGGAGGGTATCGGCAACCCTTCCGGGGGTACCAATCAAAATAGCAGGCCGATGCTGCAAATCGAGTTTATCCTGCGAACCGGCTCTTCCACCGTACACAGCATTGGCCTTAAACCCGGTTCCCATTTCACGGGTCACCTGCTCTATCTGCATAGCCAATTCTCGCGAAGGCACAAGAATCAAAACCTGAACCTCAGCGCTGGTACGACTAAGTTTCTCGATAATGGGCAACAGATAAGCCAGCGTTTTTCCGCTGCCTGTAGGCGACAGCAACACTACATCGGAACCCGATGAGATGGCCTCATGCGCCTCTTCCTGCATCGGTGTAAGCTTCCCGATTTGCAGTTTATCGAGAATTCCCTTTTGATCTTTCATTACACTTGACATAGTATTCGCATCCTTGCGCCACAACCCGAATCGTCGAATGTAAAGATCTGCCGGCAACAAGAGGGCGCAAAGATACAATTACTACACCGAATCTGCTACGATCGGGTTTTATACCCACCAGAAGACACTTCGGCCCGATACAACATAAAGGCAAAGAAACAGCCGGCAAACCCCAGAATGCTGAAGACCCACATACCGGGAATATACCCTGCAGCATTCGATGCGCCTGCACCCGACCAGTCGTTTACGGTTCCGATCAGGTAGTTAAACCCGCCCAAACCAATGTTCTGAATCAGCATCATCAAGCCGTAGGCAGTGCCCAGTTTTCGCGATTCTACAAGAAGCGCTACAGAAGGCCACATTACCGCCGGCACCATCGAGAAGGCAATACCCATCACCCCCATGGTACATAGAAGTAGCAGAGGCAGTTGGGTGTGTACATTCAGGAAAGAGATATCGATAGGAATAAGGGTAGCATCAGGATTGCCTCCGTAACCCATAAGCAGATAGACCGGGATGATTAGCATAGACCCAAACATCATCATAAGCGACTTCCGCCGCACATGATCCGAAAGCAGCCCAAACAGCGGGGTGAAAAGCATGGAAGAGAAGGTGAGAATGCTCGACAAAAAGCCCCCCGCCTCGCGCGAAACCCCGTGAGCATCCTGGAAAAACTTCACGGCAAAAGTTTGAAACGGGAACATGGCCGAGTAGAAGGTCACGCAAAGGAGCGTAATATACCAGAAAGCCGGCCCAAAGTGAAAGATCTCTTTGAGTTCGACCCTCTCCTGTGCTGCATCTTTACCCAAAGGATAACGCCGTGCCGCATAATAGTCGAGCAAGAAGTAGATAGCAATAAAGGTAAGACTAATCACACCGGCTAAAGCGGCTAACCAGAGGGGCGACTGCCACGACTCGTAAGCCGAAGAGGCCCATGAAGGCGAGTTAAGCGCCATAAAGGAGCCCAGGCGGGCAATGGTGAGATTGGAACCAAAGGCCAGCGCCAGTTGCTTACCCTTAAACCAGCGGGCCAATACCGTATTGATGGCCACAATCATCGATTCGGCACCCAGCCCAAACAGAAGACGTCCGGTAGCCATAATCCACAACTCACCCGAAACTGCTGTCAAAAAACCGCCTAACATTACGGGTACAGCAAAAAGAAGAGCGGCTCTTCGCGAACCAATCCTATCGATAATAACCCCCCCGATAAGTACCATCACAATATTGGGCAGACTATAGATGGCCTGAAGCGTTCCAATATTGGCATCGGAAAAATGGAGTTGCGACTTCAGCAGATCGGCAAGCGGACTTATACTGTCATAGAGATAATAGTTACCAAACATGGCCAGACTTACAGCCAGCCAGATAAGCCAACGGAAGAGTGCAGGGGGCGCTTTTTCTTTTTGCATGCAGAAACAATCTTATGGGGTTTTGGAAAGAGGATTAAGACTTACTTAGAACCGGAAACAGGCGCAACAGCAGGCATTTCGGAAGGCCGACTTCCGGCGGGTGTTTGAGCCGGCATATCAGGAACCTGAGGCAGAGGGCGGAGAATATATCCTCCCAAAGCACATCCTCTGAGAGAGCGAATGGCCTCAACCATAGTAAAGGCGTTGAGCGTTGCGCCCAAATTATTGGTGTGGGTATGGTCGCCCGGGAAAAAAGCATTGACAGCCTCCTGTCCCATGGCCTCATACTTCTTGGCCACCAAATCGTTCAGATCTATAAAGAAGATCGATTGCTCCTGAGCAATTTCGGCCAGCCATTTGGCATAGGATTCGGTTACCCGCTTCGATTTTCCGTCGTAGAGTTCACGCCAGGGAACCTGCGAAAAGAGGATCGGGGTGGCCCCCTTCAATTTTGTCTGCGTTACATAGGTACGCATATACCATCCGTAGGTGTGAGCTATCTCTTTTGTACCATCCGGACGACTCACCTCCACCGTATCGGGGCCGGTTCCGGGCAGCGATCCTCTCGACATAGGCAGCGTAGGTGCCGAACCGTCGTTGTGCCCGAATCCCATCAGCACAAAGTCGCCGGGACGCAACTGTTCGTGAATCTGCGTCCAAAGCCCCTCATTATAAAAAGTACGACTACTCCTACCTCCCCTGGCCCGGTTAATCACTTCTATCCGAGTGGTATCAAAAAACTGGGCAATGGGCCGACCCCACCCCACAATCTGCTCGCCCGACGAGTTGGCCACTGTAGAATCGCCCATAATAAAGAGACGCCGTTTGATGGGAAAAGTGCCCGAAGGTTTGTCCAACAGAAAAGGAATCAGAGGGCAACCCTCGATAGCCCGCAATCCCTGCACCACCAAAGAAGCGTTGAGCATAGCACCGGCGGCCAGCGTATGCGTATGGTCGGATGCAGGGTAATAGGTACCTAACACCGTAGATTGCCCAATCGATTCAAGGCTTAGACGGCTCAGTTCGTACAAATCTATCAGAGCCACCTTCTCCTCCCGGGCCACCTGAGCAGCCCAGATAGGGTAACCATCCACGGGCTTGGGCATCTTCCCGTCTACCCAGTCGTTCCGGGGAATGGGAGTACAGAGAATGGGCGTTGCCCCCTTCGCCCGCGTCTCTTTAATATATTGCCGCAAATACCAACCA
>JBFWIG010000203.1:0-5094 GCA_050256115.1 Bacteroidales bacterium
TTGGCAATCCAAACACGGCATCACCCATTTTGCCGACCTGAGTCGCGCCACCCAACGTGGCGAAGACCCTGTGACAACTTACAAACGAATACATTCGCTAACACAGGAGCAGTTTAATAACGAGATGTTCGACGCATGCCGCCGCTTTATAACCTGGGATATGAAACGGATTGAGAAGGTGGCCCGACCTTACGCCAACCAACATTTTACGCTGCTCCAACCGGCAGCCGACGGGTGGTATCGGATCGACCCCGCGAAGTGCCCTCAGAACTATGGCTACAATGGAATCAAACTGCAGGTACCGGCCGCCGGTACCAAAGTGGCGCTCACCTTTAAGGGGATGGCCGGAGCGGAGGGGTATAGCACCGTAAAAACCGAAATGGCCGGATGGCGCTACGGTTTTGTGGCTTCGCTCAAGAACGGGAAAAGGGTTTATAGTAAAATGTATATCGATGCCAACGGCACCGCCCAATTCACAGTACCCAAACAGACCGAATATCTCTGGTTGGTGGTGATGGGTGCACCCACCGAACATTGGGCAGCCGGTGCGCGCAGAGGACAACAGGGCGGACAGGCCGGGGCCGGACAGAGCGGCGAAGAGCAGTGGCCTTACCAATTTAAACTAGAGGGCGCATCGCCCGATAATGCCATGTTCCAATAGCGTATGAAACAACCCTTTCGGATTTCCTGCCTGATCGCCATCCTTTTGGCGGGGTTTACAACCGCACTCTCCGCACAGACGAAGGGCGAAACCGCTCTGCCTGTGGCTCCTGCACCGCTGCCTGTGGCTCCTGCACCGCTGCCTGTGGCTCCTGCACCGCTGCCTGTGGCTCCTGCACCGCTGCCTGTGGCTCCTGTATTGCTGCCTGTTGCGCCAGCAACGGTACAAATCACTTCGGCCGGTGCGCTGAATCCGCTGCTGCCCGGATACTATGCCGACCCTACCATCGTTAAGTATAACGGCATCTACTATATCTATGCCACCACCGATAATGAGATGCTGGCTTCGGGGGTGCCTTCGGTGTGGTACAGCAAGGATTTCTGCCACTGGTACAACTATATCATGGAGATCCCTTCGCTCTCGTCGGTGAGGCTCCGTAACTTCTGGGCGCCCGATATTCTGCAGGGCGACAACGGAAAATATTACCTCTATTTTGGTAATTGCCAGGCCGGATGCAACATCTATGGCTATGTGTCGGACACGCCCACAGGGCATTGGAAAAAGTTGCACGAAGACGACACCCCCGTGATTGCCAACGGCTATCCCCGGGAGGGTTTCCCCTCGCTCGATGCCCAGTTTTTTCGCGACGACGACGGGAAAATATATGCCTATTGGGGCACCTGGGTGCACTACAACAAAGGGTATGCCGTGGGGCAGTTAGATCCGGCAACCATGGCATCGGTGGGGCAGGGGGCCAACATCCCCTTAGACCAGACCCCCGAACCCTTTGAGGCGGCCTACCTGCTAAAGCGAAACAACAAATATATCCTGATGTATTCGGGCGCATCGTGCCACGACGAGACCTACAATGTGCGTTACGCCTGGGCCGATTCGCCCTACGGTCCCTTTACCCCGGGAGCCAATAACCCCATTCTGAGCACCAACGCCGACAAAACCGTTCATGGCCCCGGCCACCACTCGGTATTGAAGGAGGCCGATAACTACTACATTGTTTACCATCGCCACGACTACCCTTTTACCGGCGGCGGGATGTCGCGACAGGTCTGCATCGACAGTCTGATCTTCGAAAACGACACGGTAATCCGCACTGTAGTGCCCACCCATCGCGGGATTGCCCCGTTCGAACCTACAACGGTGCCCCCCGATCTCGCCTTCGGGGCGAAGGCCGAAGCCTCCTCCTCGTATCGATTGCAGCTGCCCGGTACTGATTTTGCCTACCTGCCCGCCTACGCCACCGACAACAACAATGTAACCCTTTGGAAAGCGGCCGATGGCACCTTACCGCAGAGTCTCACCATCGATCTGGGTAAAGAACAGCAGCTGGAACGGTTAACCACCCAGTTCGAATTTGCCGGCAACTACTACCAATATACCCTCCACACCTCGCGCAACGGCAAAGATTGGAGCCTCTACGCCGACCGGTCGGCCAACCGTACGCCCGGAAGCCCCATGATCGACAACCATTCTGCCACAGCCCGTTACCTCAAACTGACCGTTCTGGCCACCGAAAAAACCGGCAACTTTGCCGCCGTCTGGAACCTAAAGGCCTACGGATCGCGCTTTGAACTCCCCCTCCAGCTCACCAATCGCCCCTCTTCCGAAGGCCCAGGCACCCCCGGCAACCAGCAACTCCTCTTTGGCTTCGACCTCACAGAACAGGCGGCTCAAATCCCTGCACTCTTACACGCCGCACAACCAGCATCCACCGATCAGCCCTCGTACGCTATAGAGCCCGCAGCCACGGAACAACCGTCGGCCGATACCTTGCTTCGCATCCCTAATCTGGGGAGCCTTGGGGGCCACTTTGTGCAGAGCGGCCAACTCACAGTGGTGCGCGAAGAGGGGAGTGGCATCCCGGCCATCCGGTTTGAGAAGGGGGCCTTAACCCTCCACAACATTCCGGTTCCCCAAAGTCTGGCCTGGAACGGTGCCTTTACCGTGGCTGCCTGGGTAAAAAACCCGGAAATACAGCGCGAAGGGGAGTGTCTGGTTTCGTGGTGCAACCGTCGCAACTTCAACCTGGCCAACTCCTATAACGCGCTCTTCTACAATAGCAGCGGACATGGCGCCATGGCCCATCTCGATGCCCATTTCGACATGCGTTATACCCCGCTGCCGGCTGCCGGGGAGTGGCATCATATAGTGGTTACCTTCGACGGCGTGGCCGAGAAGATCTATGTAAACGGCAGGCTCAACAACGCCCGAAAAATGACCCTTGCCTCGGCCATCGACAATGCCCGCATCCTGATAGGCCGCTCCGATAGCGGCGAGTACTACACCGGCTACATGGCCTCGGTACGCATGTACGACTATGCCCTCACCCACGAAGCACTCACGCAATTACTGCAACAGACCCGACCCAAAGCCCGCTGACCACGGGTCCGGATTCCGGCAAAATCTGTATATTTGTCAAAACCGCTTCACGAACCCACCCTATGAACCGAAAAGTCTGCCACGCGCTCTCCCTTATTCTTCTGGCCATCGGGCCTCTCCTGCTTACCGACACCCTGACTGCGCAGCAGCAAACCCGTTCGGGCAACCCCGTCTTCGAAGGGTGGTATGCCGACCCCGAAGGGGCCGTTTTGGATGGGCAATACTGGATATTCCCCACCTATTCGGCGCGTTACGAGGATCAGATCTTTATGGATGCCTTCTCCTCCAAAAACCTGGTACACTGGGAGAAACACCCCCGCATCATCGACACCACTGCCGTGAAATGGGCCAAAAAAGCGATGTGGGCACCCGCCATCATCGAAAAAGGGGGGCGCTACTTCCTCTTCTTTGCCGCCAACGACATCCAGAACAACAACGAAGCGGGGGGTATCGGGATTGGCGTATCCAACAAACCCGGCGGACCCTACAAAGACTACCTCGGCAAGCCCCTGCTCGACAAATTCCATAACGGCGCCCAGCCCATCGACCAATTTATCTTTCACGACAAAGATGGCACCTACTACATGATTTACGGCGGCTGGCGCCACTGCAACATTGTAAAACTCAATGAGGAGTTCACCGGCTTCCTGCCCCATGCCGATGGCACCCTCTTCAAAGAGATCACCCCCGAAGGGTACGTAGAGGGCCCCTTCATGTTTATCCGCAACGGCAAATACTACTTCATGTGGTCCGAAGGCGGTTGGACCGGCCCCAACTACCAAGTGGCCTATGCCATAGCCGATTCGCCCTTTGGCCCCTTTAAACGCATTGGCGTAGTCTTAAAACAAGACCCCGAAATCGCCACCGGCGCCGGCCATCACTCCATGCTCAACATCCCCGGCACCGACGATTGGTACATCATCTACCACCGCCGTCCCCTGGGCGAAACCAACGGCAACCACCGCGTAACCTGCATCGACCGCATCTACTTTGACGAAAACGGAATGATCAAAGCGGTGAAGATGACGCATTGATGCGCTGACGCGCAAGTGCTCTAGTGCTGCGCTTCGCGCAAATGGTAAGTGGTTAATGGTTAATGGTTAATGCGCTTCGCGCAAAATGGTTAATAAAATAGAACGCGCAAGCGCGCGAGCGCGCAAGACGGAATTTGATGGAGGACATTTGAAGTGCGCCAGCACCTCGATGCGGTAGAACATTAGAGCTTTTAATGCTTTATGCACAATGTTTCTTCGCGCTTGTGCGTTCTAACTCATTAACCATTAACCATTAACCGTTAACCATTAATCATTATTTCAAGTTTTTTTTGTACGCGGCAACAATTTTGTAGGGTTGCAGATCGAAGGCGTTGCGGATGTGGAGTGTGAGGGGTATCAGTTTTCCGATGCGGGGTGCGTTCTCGAGGGCCTCTTTGAGGGAGGGGTCGATGGGGAGTGCTAAAACGCCGAGGAGTTTTTTTTCGGTAAAGTAGAATCCGATTTTCAGGTGGCCTTCCCATACGGAGAGCCACGATACGGTTTTCTTTTTGTGTACGATTTTGCAGAGCCAGGCTTTGCCGTCGTTGTAGTAGCGCCACTCCATGGTGCAATCCGACGCTGCCGCAATGGCTTGCAAACTCAGATAGGCCTCGACTACCTCTTCCGGCAGAATCGCCCCGAAAAGCCCCTCATTCGGTATCGCTTCCCGATCACGTAACAACTGTTTATCCTCTCGGTTTTCCATCTTACCCGGATTAATTTCTGCCTGATTAACTGTAACTACCTCATGCGCTGAAGCGCAAATGCGCAATGTTTTCTCGCCAGCGCGTTTGTTTCATTAGAGCTCTTGAAGCGCTCAAGCGCTTCGATGTACCAGAGCACTCACCATTCACCATTCACCATTCACCAATCACCATTATTTTTTCGCGCGCCAGCGCAGCACTAGAGCACTGTTTCACTGTTTCACTGCTTCACTATTACTCCTTTATGATTTGTCCCTGTTTGGAAAATTTGATGTCGTTTTTTTCGCGAATCAGCCATCCG
>JBFWIG010000204.1:0-5086 GCA_050256115.1 Bacteroidales bacterium
ATGGAGGTGATGCCACCCTGCTGGTGCATTGGGCGTGAAAGCCGAAAAGAACCCCACTTTTCTCGACAGGAAGCCTTCGACCCGTGAGGAGGGGGTAATACTTGCGTTGCTGAAAAAATGCCTTGCCACAGATTCCGGCAAGTGGACCCGGGTGCTCTCTTCTCTGAAAGGGGTTTCGGAAGAGACTACCACCGGTGTGCATCGGCTGTACCAGATGCAGGAGGCCGGTGAGTTGCTGATTCCTGCCATCAATGTGAACGATTCGGTTACCAAGTCGAAATTCGATAACCTGTATGGCTGTCGCGAATCGTTGGCCGACGGGATTAAACGGGCAACCGATGTGATGTTGGCCGGAAAGGTGGTTGTGGTTTGTGGCTATGGCGATGTTGGTAAAGGGTGTGCGCACTCTATGCGGTCGTACGGTTCGCGCGTAATTGTTACCGAGATCGATCCTATTTGCGCGCTACAGGCTGCCATGGAGGGTTTTGAAGTTAAACCGGTTGAAGAGGCCCTTGCCGAAGGGAATATCTACGTTACCACCACCGGAAATTGCGATATCATTACCCTCGAACATATGTTGCAGATGAAAGATCAGGCCATTGTCTGTAACATCGGGCATTTCGACAACGAAATTCAGGTAGATCGTCTGCAGAACTTCCCGGGAGTTGAACGAATTGAGATTAAACCGCAGGTAGATCAGTATCTTTTCCCCGACGGTCACTCCATCATCCTCCTGGCCGAAGGACGTCTGGTTAATCTGGGTTGTGCTACCGGTCATCCCTCTTTTGTAATGAGCAACTCCTTCAGTAACCAAACCCTTGCCCAGATAGATCTCTGGACAAATCAACGTCCTGTGGGTGTGTATCGTCTGCCCAAGCGGTTGGATGAGGAGGTGGCCCGTCTGCATCTGGAGCAGATAGGGGTAAAACTCACCCGTCTTACCGAGGCACAGGCGGCTTACCTGGGTGTGTCGATAGAAGGGCCTTATAAGGCCGAGCATTACAAGTACTAGTTGTGGGGCTAGAAGAGCCCCTCTCCAATCATAAGGCGGTCGGCGCTCTCCAGACGGCAGGGAACCCTTAACAGAGGGAGGCCTCTCGAAGGGTTGCATCCCAGATATTCATCCGGGTAGAAAGTATATTTTGTATGGCAGGTCGGGCACTCCGCGTGGGTGCCCGACTCATGTAACACCACCATGGTATCGTGGTTAGGGCAATAACCGCATCGGCGATCATAGACCTGGAATCGGCCATAAGATGGACGATAAATAATGAGATACCCCTTTTCGCGACCGGTCTGCATCATTGCGCCAATGCCGGCATGAGGTTCGATTTCGGTCGAAATCATCATCGAGAAGGGGGGAATATACCGACGTGGGAAATGGTCTCCCTCTTTAGTACACGAAGAAATTGCATGGCCAATCGACAGGCATAACAGAAATATGATTACCTTTGATTTCATTGTGCTTTTCTCTTTGTACAAAGGTAGGCAAATTGACCCATTGTAGGTATGGACGATCAATTATTGAAAATATTGTCGAGTATCGCAATCCTCCTCTTTACGCTATTTGTAGGCAAAAAGAGAAAGCCGGAAAGCATGCCTGTGCCTCGTCAGGTGCTTACCGACGATGAGGAGGAGGATAGTGCGATTCCGCGTGAGTTATGGGATACGGAGTTGCCGGACGAATCTCAGAGAACCCTCGAAAGAGGATCTGCCTCGTCGGCTCCCTATCTTTTTCAGGAGGCAGCCTCTCTCGAAACACTCACCGGACTTGAAGCTTCGCCGTCGCGGTTCGATTTGCGCAATGCCCCGGCCGAGAGGATGTTCAAGCCGATACTCCCCGAAGAGGAAGAGGAGTTGCCTCAGCTCTCTTTCGACGGGGACTCGGGTTTCGATCTTAGGCAGGCCGTTTTGTATCAAACAATTTTGGAGAGGCGGGAGCTCTGATTTTTTTAAATCAGAATTTAGATTTACCTTTGTAAGAAGGGTTGTCGCTCGTTATCGGGCGAAGCCCTTTTTAACAGTATATCATATAGCATGCAGGTTATTCTACAAACATCGTTTCGTATGTAACACAGCAAGGTTGCTCAGGATGAAATCAGAATTCCGAGCAGTCGGAATTTTTTTTTTGTATATAAGTAAAGGAGATTAGTGATATGGCAAAAGTTTCGTACATCACAGAAGAGGGGTTAAATAAGCTGAAAGCTGAACTGGAACAGTTGGTCTCGGTCGACAGACCCTCTATTTCGCGACAGATAGCCGAGGCCCGCGACAAGGGCGATTTGTCGGAAAATGCGGAGTATGATGCTGCCAAGGAGGCCCAGGGTCTGCTTGAGGCCCGTATCCATAAATTGGAGGATTTGATTTCGCATGCCAGGATTATCGACGAAACCAAAATCGATACCTCTTCTGTGCAGATACTCACCAAGGTAAAGATTAAGAATCTGAAGACCAATGTTACCATGGAGTACACGTTGGTTACAGAGACGGAGGCGAATCTGAAAGAGGGTAAAATAGCTGTGAATACGCCCATCGGGAAGGGCCTTCTGGGTAAGAAGATTGGCGATGTAGTTGAAATACAGGTTCCTTCGGGAAAAATGACATTCGAAATTCTCGATATTTCACGTGCCTAATACTTGGAGTTATGGCAACGCTTTTTTCGCGCATTATCAGTGGGGAGATTCCCTGTTATAAGGTTGCCGAAGACAATCGGTTCTTTGCTTTTCTCGACATCCATCCCCTTGCCAGAGGGCATGTGTTGGTGGTACCCAGGGTGGAAACCGACTATCTGTTCGACCTGGACGATGATATGCTTTCCGGGATGATACTGTTTGCCAAAAAGGTTGCGGTAGCCATTAAACAGGAGATTCCCTGCAACCGGGTGGGTGTTGCGGTGATAGGTTTAGAAATTCCGCATGCTCATATTCATCTGGTTCCGGTGAATGGACTTGGCGATCTTGATTTTTCGAATCCCAAAATTTCATTGACGCCCGAAGAGTTTTCCGAAATTGCCATCCGGATCAGCAACGCTGTTTCGCTTTAGGGGTTAAACTTACCATATTGGATCGTCTGAGGATACACAACGGTGTTCGTTTCCTGCTCATTATCCTGATGATCGTCATCGGGGCGGGTTCGGTTATCTTCACCCAGAGGTTGGTTCGTGCGCTTGCTGCCGAAGAGCGAAAGAAGACCGAAATCTGGGCGGAGGCCACCACTTATGTGGCGCGCCCCGAATTATCGGAAGAGGAGGTGGGTTTCTATCTGCATGTAATTCGTTCCAACACAACCATTCCGGTGGTCCGTACCGATGCCGCCGGGGAGCTGCTCTACAGCAATCTCGATTCTGCGCGACTCAGTAACCCACTGGCGTTGGACAGAACCCTCAGGCGAATGGCCAAAAGCAACGAGCCTATCCGGCTAAGCGATAATCAGGGGGTATACAGCTATGTCTATTACAACCATTCGCTGCCTTTACGAATGTTGATGGTTTACCCTTACGTATATCTGTTACTTGTCTTACTCTTTATAACTGTAGGTTTTTATGCCTTGCGGGCTGCGCAGCGTGCCGAACAGAACCATGTGTGGGTCGGGCTGTCGAAAGAGACGGCTCACCAACTGGGAACCCCCATCTCTTCGCTGATGGCCCTTACCGAACTGCTTCGCGAAAAGGTCTCTGATCTTGCACTTATTGTTGAGTTGGAAAAGGATCTGTCTCGTCTTCAGATGATTGCAGATCGTTTTTCTAAGATTGGATCGCGTCCCGTGCTTGTGCCGGATGCATTACTACCTGCTATCGAAAATACCCTCTCCTATATGCGAAAGAGATCGTCGGGCAGAGTTACCTTCTCGTTGCACGGGCCTCACGCTTTAGAGAGGATCCCGTTAAATCAACCCCTGTTTGGTTGGGTTATCGAAAATCTTTGTAAAAATGCCATCGATGCAATGGCCGGAAGCGGGAGTATCACTGTACAGGTGGCCGATCTTCCCGGAAAGGTATGCGTTGATGTAACCGATACAGGGAAGGGTATTGCACGTTCGCTGTTCGAAACCGTCTTCCGGCCCGGCTATACTTCAAAGAGTCGCGGCTGGGGCCTGGGGCTCTCGCTTGCCCGACGAATTATTGAGTCGTATCATGGTGGCCGGATTTTTGTACTCCGTTCAGAGATCGATAAAGGAACCACCTTTAGAATTGAATTAAAAAAAGAGGCAACCGTTGTATGACCCGGAAAGAGATTGAAATTATGGCACCTGCCGGATCGCCTGAGTCGCTCGAGGCTGCCATTGCCGCGGGTGCCGATGCGATCTATTTTGGCGTGGGTACTTTGAATATGAGAGCCCGCTCTTCGGTAAACTTCTCTATCACCGATCTGCCGGATGTGGCAAAACGCTGTGCCGAAATGGGGGTTAAGAGTTACCTCACCATGAATACAGTGGTCTATCCCGACGATATGTCTACTATGCGGGCCACCATAGATGCGGCTGTTGAGGCCGGTATCAACGCGGTGATTGCCTCTGATATGTCGGTTATCGGCTATGCCCGGAGCAAAGGGCTTCCCGTGCATATCTCCACTCAGGTAAACGTGGCAAATGAGGAGGCCGTTGCCTTCTATTCGCAGTTTGCCGATGTGATGGTCCTTGCCCGGGAGGTAGCACTCCCTCAGGTGTCGGCCATTCATAAAGCGATTGTAGAACGGGCTATTACGGGTCCTTCGGGAAAGGAGGTTCGGCTCGAAATGTTTGTGCACGGTGCACTCTGCATGGCCATCTCGGGGAAGTGTTACCTCAGCCTTCATACGTATGGCAAATCGGCCAACCGCGGCGCCTGTCTGCAACTGTGCCGACGTGGGTATCGCGTTACAGATATTGAAGCCGATACCGAACTGGAGATCGACAATCAGTATATTATGTCGCCCAAAGATCTCTGCACCATTGGCTTCCTGAATAAACTACTTGATTCTGGTGTGCGGGTTCTGAAAATTGAAGGGCGGGCCAGAGGTCCGGAGTATGTGCATACAGTGACCTCCTGTTACAGAGAGGCCGTTGAGGCATGGCTCGATGGCACCTATTCGGACGAGGCGAAGATTGC
>JBFWIG010000205.1:0-5029 GCA_050256115.1 Bacteroidales bacterium
CCGGATTGCACTTCTCCTGCCCCTCCAGTTGGATCAGAGTGCAAACAAATCGGTTCCCCTCAGAATGGTCGATGCCGAGGCGCTTGCGGCACTCGAGTTTTATGAGGGTGCCTTACTGGCCTTCGACTCTCTGAAACAGGCCGGACTCCGCACCGAACTTTATCTGTTCGACACAGGAAAAAGCGCACAAACGCTGCGGCAAACCCTCAATCTTGCCGAGATGCAACGAATGGACCTGATTATCGGTCCATTTTTTTCGGATATGCTCCCCATGGCCTCCGACTTTTCACGTCAACACCGCATTCCCCTGGCTGTTCCCACGCTGCCTATACACCGCGAGGAGTTTCTCAATAACCCCTACCTCATTGCGGTGAACCCCGAACCCACAAGAGCCGTTCGAACCGCCTTTCAGCAAATGGCGTCGCTTCCCGACAGCCGGGTAACCCTGGTTATCAATCCGGACGAAACCTCAACTCACAACTATCGTCTATACACTCAGCTGCTGGAGGAGACCCTCCCCGGCCGCTTTCACACCGTGAGCGGAACCGCTCCGCAGAGCGCAATTGCAGAGGGAAAACAGAATCTCTTTATTATCCCATCTACTGATGAGGGCTTTGTATCACGCACCCTTGCCTCTTTAAACCTGGCTGCAAAGACCCACAACATTACGGTATTTGCCCCCCCCTCCTGGAATCAGTTTGAAACCATCGATTTGGATTATTTTCACAATGTGCAATACCGATACTGGTCAGGATTCTCTATAGACTATAACAAACCCGAAACGCAATCTTTTCTGCGAAACTTTCAGCAAGCATTTCGCAGCGAACCGTATCGAAAAATAGAAGGGAGCCTGAACTACGGTTTTCTGGGGTACGACCTTTCGCTCTTTTTGGGCTCGGCGTTGCTCTATTATGGCAACGAAATCACTGAGAGGCTTCCCGGGCACACTGCTGCCTTTACGCAAACCGCCTTTTCGTTTGGCCGGAGCCGGGAGGGAGCTTTGGTAAACAGCCGAATCTATCTGATTACCTTTGCCCGCGATCTCACCCTTCACACCACCTCTCTGTAACCTCTCCTCCCTATGTACGATTTTCAGGACTTCTACCAACTCATGATCGTGATCGGGACCCTTGCAGTGGTCTATCTCTGCCTGCGTATTTACAGTTTACGAAGAGGCAGAAAAAAGAACAGGGGCAAAAAGCTGTAACCCTCTTTACCCCTGTTGCTCTTTTTCCAAAATCGCCCTTTGTAGCTATACTTTAGGCAGTTTCCACGGATTACGGTACGAGGCCGATGCCAGTTGATTGGCTTCACGATCCTTCACAAACGCGCTTTTCGGATCGTCCCAGTTGAGTGCACGCTGAAGCCTGCAGGAGATATTACCCAGATGTGTCAGTTTGGCAACCGTTGCACCAATGGCCACATCCGCGTTGGGAAGCTGGCGCGAGACAATGCAGTCGAGCATATTGCCTACGTGGGTTTTCAACCCCTTATTTAACCCTTTCTGAAAAGGAACAGCCTCCATTCTCAGACCCGAAGATACCTTTTCGGGAATCACCTCCCAACCACTCCGGTCGAGCACCAAGGTGCCATTTTCGCCAAAAAAAGCCAACCCGTGTTGCCCATTGTACAAACCGTGATTAATCCCGCAGGCATGATCCCAAATCAAAGTAAAATCGGGATAGCGATAGGTGGTCATCAGGGTATCGGGGGTCTCCATCGCGTCGTCGGGGTAAGCAAATTTTCCACCCGCCGACATCACATACGAAGGGAGTCCCACCTTCATAGCGGCCAGGGCATAATCGAGCAGATGTACCCCCCAGTCCGACATCAAACCACCGGCATAATCCCAGAAGAAGCGGAAATTATAGTGGAACCGATTCACATTAAAGGGAACCAACGGGGCAGGACCCAGCCACATATTATAATCAACTCCGTCGGGCACCTTGCCGTCGGGCACTTTAGGAATCGTAGCCTTGCCATCCTGGTAGGTCCAAACCTTTACGGTGCGAACCTTTCCCAGTTTGCCCGACTGCACAAAGGCAGCCGCATCGTTCCAGTGCTGATCGCTGCGCTGCCACTGACCCACCTGAACAATACGTCCGTAGCGGCGGGCCGCCTTCACCATCAAATCGCACTCCTCGATAGAGTTGGAGAGGGGTTTTTCGCAATAGACATCCTTTCCGGCCTCGCAGGCTCCAATGGTGGGAAGACAGTGCCAATGGTCGGGGGTACCGTTAATCACCACATCTACATCCTTGTTATCAATAACCTTACGCCAATCCTTATAGAGATTGGGCACCTTCTTTCCGGTGGCCTTCTCTACTTCGGCAGCCCGCCGATTGAGCCAGGTATCATCGATATCGCAGAGTGCCACACACTCCACCTGCGGATAAGACAAAAAGGCACTCAAATCGGACCAGCCCATACTGCGACAGCCGATTAATGCCACCTTAACCTTGCTGCCGGGCGCACTCTGCCCAAACAACGAGCTGTGACTTCCGCTGATCAGCGAACTCAAACCCAGTCCGGCAGCCGAAACGGCAGAAAACCTGATAAAATCTCTCCTTTCCATTATAACTTACTTCAATCGGGTTATACTTTAGGTAATTTCCAGGGCGAGCGGTATTCGGGAACCAGAAAATCGTTAGCCTTTTTATCGTTGGTAAATTTCTTTCCATCCCAAACCAACCGATTGCCGGTTCGGTAGGCAATGTTGCCCAGCTGCGAGAACTTAGCAATATGCACGCCTATCTGGGTGCTGGCATTGGTGTTGCGGTTTCCGCTCTTCAGACAATCCAGATGGTTCTTTACATGCAGCTCTAAACCGCCGCCACCATACGAACGCTTCAGGGCAACCGCCTCCATGCGAGCCTTTCCGTTAACCCTTTCGGGGATCACCTCCCATCCGCTTCTGTCTACCACCAGCGTACCGTTTTCGCCCACAAAGCCCAGGCCGTGGTTACGGCCATAAGCGCCATCATCAATTCCGATGGCGTGGTCCCACATAATATTAAAGCTGTCGAACTCATAGAGCGTTTGCAGGGTATCGGGTGTTTCGCAGGCATCGTCGGGATAACCATATTTTCCACCCATTGCCATAATCGACTTCGGGGTATCTACATCCATACCATAGAGCGCGTAATCGAGCAGGTGAACACCCCAGTCGGTCATCAGGCCGCCGGCATAATCCCAGAACCACCTGAAGGTAAAGTGAAACCGGTTAGGATTAAAGGGCCGTAAGGTTGCCGGACCCAGCCACATGTTGTAATCTACGCCTGCCGGCGGTTCACTGTCGGGCTTCACCGGTATAGAAGGACACCATCCCTGGTACGAAAAGACCCGAACCAACCGTATCTTGCCCAGTTGCCCGGAGCGAATAAACTTCACCGCGTCAAGCCAATGAGGGTCGCTCCTTTGCCACTGTCCTACTTGTACCACCGTGTTGTAGCGGTCGGCGGCTCGCAGCATGATATTACACTCCTCAATACTGTTTCCTATAGGTTTCTCGCAGTAAACGGCCTTTCCGGCCTCGCAGGCTGCCACCATCTGCAGGCAGTGCCAGTGATCGGGGGTGCCCACAATCACCAAATCAACCGACTTATCGTCGATTAGGTGGCGCCAGTCGGCGTACAGCCCCGGAACCTTCTTCTTCTGAATTCGCTCCACCTCGGCAGCCGAGGACCGTAACCGCGATGCATCTACATCGCAGAGTGCGGTACATTCACATTCAGCATTTTTCAGATAGGCGCGAAGGTCGCTCTGACCCATACCCATACAGCCTATCAATCCTACACGGATTTTATCGCTGGGGGCAACAATTTGATTGGCGCGCATATTGGCCACAACCGGGGCTGCCATAAAACCTAATCCGGCAGTTGCCGATCGTAACAAAAAGTCTCTTCTGTCCATAGGGAGTCTGCATTAAGGGTTACTTTCTTTCGAATGCCGCATCGAAGGCGATAGTAGAAGGCTTAAAATCGATACTCTTTACATACTCGCACGACTCGGCTGCTCCATGCTCACGATCCATGCCACTGTCTTCCCACTCAACCGAGAGAGGACCGGTGTAGCCCACCTGATTAAGGGCACGGATTATCTCCTCAAATGCAATGCATCCGCGGCCCACACTGCGGAAATTCCAATAACGGCGGGGATCGCCAAAGTTTACATGGCCGCCGAAAACGCCAGCCTCCATGGGTTTATCAGACCACCAGACATCTTTCATATGGGCATGGAAAATCCGGCTGCCAAAACGGGTAATAAAGGCCACATAATCCACACCCTGATAACCGAAATGGCTTGGGTCGTAATTAAAACCAAAGGCAGGATGATAATCCACCGCCTTCAGGGCACGCTCGGCCGAGGCAATATCAAACGCGATTTCGGTGGGATGTACCTCCAGGGCAAACCGGATACCCATCTCCTGATAGGCGTCCAGAATCGGTTTCCATCTGCGGGCAAACTCCTGAAATCCATTCTCAATCATCTGATCAGAGACAGGCGGGAATGAGTAGAGCAGATGCCATATAGGGCTTCCCGTGAATCCCACTACGGTGTCGAGACCCATCCGCTTTGCAGCCTTTCCGGTCTCAATCATCTCCTGAGCAGCGCGGGTACGAACCCCCTCGCAACTCCCGTCGCCCCAAACATAGGCGGGCAAGATCGATTTGTGCCGCTCGTCAATCACGTCGGCCACACACTGACCCACCAAATGGTTAGAGATGGCAAAAATTTTCAGCCCATACTTGTCGAGGATCGCTCTTTTGGCTTTACAATAGGCCTCGTCGGCCTTGTCGACCTCAAAATGGTTACCACCGCAGGTTACCTCTAATCCATCGTAACCCATAGCTTTGGCTTTGGCGCACACCACCTCAAAATCGAGGTCGGCCCACTGCCCTGTAAATAAAGTAACTGGTCTGGCCATATCAGAAATAGTATAAGATTTATAACTGTTAAGAGGTTTAGTCAATCCTTTTTACCCATTTGCGGGTATCGTCGTTGCCGGCATCGACCATGGTTTCGAGAA
>JBFWIG010000206.1:0-4993 GCA_050256115.1 Bacteroidales bacterium
AGTCCTGAGCCAGCGCCGAACCCCGGATTTTTATATGGCTGATGGTGTCGAGTCCATGGATAAAAAAGAAGGCGACAAAGGGGAAAAGAGAAAATAGATAGCGCGACTCAAAATGGGGCCATAACAGAAACAGAACCACCGTAAGTGCCATCATTACCGCGGGCGCGATATGGCGAAAAAAATGGCGGGCCCAGCCTAACAGCGTGATGCTGATAAATATCCATTTGGCAGGAATAATGGGAATGGGTAGGAAGAATTCAATGCCTTTAATCAACGAGAGCGCATTGTGCCGCAGTGTTTCAGGGTTAATAAGGGCAGCGTGTTGAAAGTGAGAAAGAAACCCCGACGGGAACAGAGCACTCCACACTCCCATTGAGAGTGCCGCTCCCGCGTAGGGGATTCCAACAGAGATCCATTCTGTTCCGGTGAGCTTCTTGCCCCCGGCAAAGTGTTGCCACAATGAAGCGGCTTGCGCTGCCGCAAGTGCGCCAAAGAGCAAAAAACCTTCGGTTCGGATTTGGGCTGTGAAAAAGATCAGTATGCCGGTGCCTGATAATCGGGCTATGGCAGGTAATCCCAATGGCGATTTTTGGGGACGGGTGTGGATTGGATTGTGCGATTTATTCCAGTATTGTATCCAGGAGTCAATGGCCAGCATGGATGCCATCAGAAAACAGAGGTAGGGAATCTCTGAAAGAATCGAGTTTATGTGATCGCAGTAGGCTTGTTGTATAACCACAAATCCGGTAGCCAGAAGGGGAATCCATCCCCGCAGGGATAGACTTAGCCATCGGGCATAGAAGAGTCCGAACAAGACCAGGCAGGCAACGATGAGATATTTCATATGCGCAATGGCTTGCGGAGAGGGAGCATGGAAGGTGCCCGAAGTGTTGTGTGCAGCCGTTATGGGCCAAAGCAACAGTGGGAACCCCCAGGGATAGCATTGCGGACTGAAATTATGGTCGGTGGAATTCTCTATCATATACCGGGTGTCGTTGGCTACCCTATTCATCTCTCCACCGGAGAGGCTTTGTGACTGACGGATGTACAGGGAAAAATCGCCGCCCCAGTCGTGTCCGGGTAAAATGTGAATGGCAGAAAGGTATCCCAGTAGGATGAGCAACAAAATAAGGGAGACTGATTTCATCGTGTCGGTTTTGTTAGCGTAGCGGTTGAAGGGGTGTAAGAAGTTGTGGAGTCTATTCGTTTGTTGGTAAGCATCGGTTTGCGCGATGTCGTTGGTTTGCATCAACAGAGGATCTGTTAGCAGAGCAGGCATAGTATAGATGCCGCACCCAGTCCCAGGCCCAGAAGCATTTTCGGGGTAACAGGTTCATGAAACAGAAGGGTTGCCATTACCACTACCAGGGCGGTTGTGGCTATTGACATGATGGGAGAGAGCCGATTCAGATGGAATTGCCGCATTAACAGCGCATAGAGTAGAAATGCAATGCCGTAGGCCGCTATTGCAGCTGCCAGCCATAGTAGAGCGTCTCGGGAGGTAAGGGTGAGAAGCGCAGATTTTTTCATGCAGAGTTGTGCTGCGGCGGCGGTGGAGACGGAGATGGTGAGGAGAAGAAGGAGTTTCATTAATTAATGGTGAATGGTTAATGGTGAATGGTTAATGAGTTAGTACGCGCAAGCGCGGGAAGTTAATGGTGAGTGCGCTAAAGCGCGGTGCTCTGGTGCTCTGGTGATCTAATGGTGGGCTGCGCGCGGGAAGGGCGGGGGTTGGTGAAGGGGTGAAGAGTGAAGGGGTGAAGAGTGAAGGGGTGAAGGTTGAGGGGGTGGTGGGTGAAGGGGTGGTGGGTGAAGGGGTGGTGGGTGAAGGGGTGGTGGGTGAAGGGGTGGGGGCAGGTGGGCGGTTTGGATAAGGTAGGGTGGGCGTTGTTTGTTTTGGAGGAAGAGTTTGCCGAGGTAGATGCCGAGGATGCCGGTCATGGTGAGTTGTACGCCATGGAGGAAGAGGGTGAGGGTGATGAGGGAGGTCCAGCCGGAGACGGTTTGCCCGGTGTGGTGTTGCATGAGTGCATACAGGAGGTATAGGAGGGTGGCAGCGGCCAGTGTTAATCCGAGGTAGACGGCAAGAGAGAGGGGCTTGGTGCTGAAGGAGGTGATGCCCTGAACCGCCAGGGCGATCATTTTTTTGAGGGAGTATTTTGTGTGGCCGGCAAATCGCCGGGCCGGTTGGTAGGGAATGGATGTGGTGGAGAAGCCCATCCAGGGTAGCAAACCCCGGAAAAAGAGGTCGGAGGGGTGGAGCGTGCGAAGAGTATCTGCAACCCGGCGCGATATCAGACGGAAGTCGGCTGCTCCCGGTTCCAAAGGGCGCTCGCACATATGGTTCAGCAGGCGGTAAAAGAGTTTTGAGGTGAACCGCTTTGCCGGCGATTGAGAGGATGTGTCTAGTCTGCAAGTGTTTACAATATCGAATCCCTCTTCCCACCGCGCAATGAGCTGTGGCAGGAGCGTTGGGGGGTGTTGCAGATCGGCGTCCATCATGATGACAGCCTGCCCTGTGGCGTGATCGAGCCCCGCTTTCAGTGCATTTTGATGGCCAAAGTTGCGGGAAAGGCGGATGTAATAGAGATTGGGATAGCTGTGCGACAGGCTCTCCATCACCATCGGGGTATTGTCGCTGCTCCCATCATCTACCAAAAGGAGCTCCACGGGGTAAGCCAGCGGTTTCATAATCATCTGAATCTCTTCTGCCAATCGGGGTAGCGATTCTGCCTCATTGAATGCCGGAATCACAATCGAGAGCCTGTTGCTATGGATTTTTTCTCCCATTATATCAGCGTATTTTTGATCCTTTTGTAATAATATTTTTAAATACCCAAATAACTACGGATCAAAATTAGATTCTTTTAGAATCAATCATAGAGCCCGTTCGGACCAACATTTCTGTGGTATCTTTGGAAAACAGTTCTAATCAACGGGTATGAGCGCAAATAGTGAATCGGTTACTCTCTTTTGGTTTCGGCGTGATCTCAGGCTGGACGATAATTCCGGCCTTTTCAGGGCCCTGCAGTGGGGTGGCAAAGTGTTGCCGCTCTTTATTTTCGATCCGGATATCCTGGATAAGCTGGAAGAGAGGGCAGACCGCAGAATTCCATTTATCTCAGGCGCATTACAGGAGATGCAAATCCGGTTGCAACAAGCCGGATCATCATTGGTTGTATTTCATCTTCCTCCTTTGGAGGCCTTTCGGCAATTGCTTACTCACTATAATGTTGAAGCGGTATTCGCCAATACCGACTACGAGCCTGAGGCGTTGCAGCGCGACCGGGCAATTGCTGCACTCTTGCGCGAGCAGGGCATTCCCTTTTTTGTGGGAAAAGATCAGGTGGTTTTCGAGAAAGAGGAGGTGGTAAAACCCGACGGTACGCCCTACACGGTCTTTACCCCCTATGCAAAAGCCTGGAAACGAAAACTGACCGTGAATCCTATTCGGCACTTTGCCTCGGAGCAACTGCTTAGCCGTTTTCTGCCTATGAATCCCCGGCCCTTACCAGGGCTTGGTGAGCTGGGATTTTCGGATTCCGGATATCGTTATGTGTTGCCTGCGATAGATCGCTCTGTGATCATAAATTATGAAACAACCCGTAATTATCCGGCCATTGCAGGCACCTCGGGCCTGAGCCCGCATCTTCGTTTTGGCACAGTAAGTATACGCCGAATGGCAGAGCTGGCGGCAGAATTGAATGAGACCTGGCTAAATGAATTGATTTGGAGAGAGTTCTTTATGTCTGTTCTCTATCACTTTCCACTTGTAACCGAACATCCGTTTAAGGCCAAATATGCGCAAGTGGCTTGGCGAAACCAACCCGGAGAGTTCGATCTTTGGTGTAACGGCCAAACCGGGTTTCCCATGGTTGATGCGGGGATGCGCCAACTTATGGCTACCGGCGTAATGCACAATAGGGTGAGAATGGTGGTGGCCAGTTTTCTGACCAAGCACCTGTTAATAGATTGGCGATGGGGCGAGGCATGGTTTGCCCGCCATCTGCTCGATTACGAATTGGCGTCGAACAATGGTAACTGGCAATGGGCTGCCGGAACCGGTTGCGATGCAGCGCCTTGGTTCAGGATCTTTAATCCCATGGAACAGGCCAGAAAATTCGACCCCGAAAGCCGCTACATACAACGTTGGGTTCCCGAGACAGGAACCCCCCACTACCCCGAGCCCATGGTAAACCATGCTGATGCGCGCAACAGGGCACTACAAACCTACTCCGCGGCGGTAGATCCGCAGAAATTCTAAACCGGGCTGCAATGCTCTATAGTTTTCCCTGAAGCACCGCTTCCAGAATCTCTTCGATATCGGGTATACAGCCGCCACACACAATACCGGCATCTGTAGCTTCTTGTACCTCATCTACAGTAGTGAGATTCTTCTCCTTTATGGCCTTAACGATAGTGCTTTTCATCACCTCGTTGCAATGGCATACTTCGTAATCGTTCTCTTCCATACGTCGTTACATTTTATATAATTACAAAATTGGCAGGGGTAGTGTAAAGGAAAAAGTCGATCCTTTTCCGGGTTCGCTCTCCACTTCGATAGACCCCTTATGGGCATCGATTACCATCTTTGCGATGGCCAATCCCAGCCCGGTGGCCTTTTCGCCTCCTGTGGGTTTACTTGATGCCGTTTTGTAGGCCAGAAACAGGCTCTGTTGCTCTGCAGGCGTTATGCCCGGTCCATGATCGGTAATTCGCGTTATAACACCTTCCGAACCCATCTCGACCAAAACCTCGATCGATTGCTCTCCGGGCGAATATTTCATCGCATTTCCCAACAGATTGTCTACTACCTGACGGATCTTATTGGCATCCATCTCGATGGGAAGGGACTCTATCTCGGTACGTAAATGGATACTCTGCTGTTTTTTACGGGCAATATGGTTATTCTGTGCAATGACCTCAGTGATAAAGCCGATATACTCACAGGGTGCAATTTGCAACTCGAACACCCCGGCCTCAATTTTAGAGA
>JBFWIG010000207.1:0-4963 GCA_050256115.1 Bacteroidales bacterium
CTTAATCGTCGTAAGCCAGATAAACATCAACCGTGTCGCCTTTCACCCTGAAGGTGCCCCGCTTAAACTCCAGTTCGTTGCGATGATAGAGCGCCTCCACCAATTGATGAAGCAATTTGATTCGACTCATACGCTGGCCCTTGTGCAGCAGCGTGGTTTTCTCGTGAAAATCGACGGGATTTCCAATTCCGTACAAGCAAGAGACCGACGAAACCACAATAATATCGCGTCGTCCCGAAAGCAGCGATGAGGTAACACTTAACCGAAGCTTTTCGATCTCTTCGTTAATCGACAAATCTTTCTCAATGTAGGTATCCGATACAGGAAGATAGGCTTCGGGCTGATAATAATCATAGTACGACACAAAGTACTCCACCGCGTTATTCGGGAAGAACTGCTTGAACTCGCCGTACAACTGGGCCGCTAAGGTTTTGTTGTGGCTTAAGACCAATGCCGGACGCCCCACCTCTAGCAGCACATTCGCAATGGAGAAGGTCTTGCCCGATCCGGTTACACCCAAAAGCGTTTGTGCCATTTCGCCCTGGCGCAGACCGTGAACCAGTTGCGATATGGCTTCCGGTTGATCGCCACTGGGGCTAAAGCCCGATACCAGTTGTAATTCCATAGTTTAGTGTGCTTCCAGCCAATTCATACCACTTCCCATCTCCACCAAAAGGGGCACCTTTAGCGGATAGACCTGTTCCATCTCCTGTTTCACAATCTGCTCAACCCTCTCCTTCTCGGCCACAGGCACATCGAACAATAACTCATCATGCACCTGCAGAATCATTCGGGCCTGCAGCTTCTCCTCACGGAAACGCGCCCAAATCCGGATCATGGCCATCTTAATCAGGTCGGCCGCCGAGCCCTGGATAGGCGCGTTTATGGCATTTCGTTCGGCCATTCCACGGAGATTAGCATTTCGGGAGTGGATCTCCGGAATAAAACGCCTCCTTCCAAAAAGGGTCTCCACAAAACCCTGTTTTCGGGCCGACTCCACCGCCTCCATCATGTAACGCTGCACCTGCGGATAGATCCGAAAATAACCGCTAATCAAGGCCTGTGCCTCATTGCGGGGAATGTGAAGACGTTGTGCTAGTCCAAAACCGGAGATTCCGTAAATGATCCCGAAATTGGCCGTCTTAGCCTGACGGCGCATATCACGGGTAACCTCCTCCAGAGGAACCGAAAAAATTTTGGCTGCTGTAGAGGCGTGAATATCCTCCTGGTGCAGGAATGCCTTTATCATATTCTCATCACCACTCATATGGGCCATCAAACGGAGCTCCACCTGCGAGTAGTCGGCCGAGAGCAGATAGTGACCCTCATCACGGGCCACAAACGTCTTGCGCAACTCCCGGCCTCTCTCCTCCCGGATGGGGATATTCTGTAAATTGGGATCGGTCGAACTCAACCGGCCCGTGGAGGTGACAGCCTGATTGAAACTGGTATGAATCCGGCCCGTTTGGGCATGCACCAATTTGGGTAAAGCGTCGGCGTAGGTAGAGAGAAGTTTCTTCAAACCCCTATATTCCAATATCATATCTACTATTGGATGGAGGTGGGTCATACCCTGCAGTACCTCCTCGCTGGTAGAGTACTGCTTGGTTTTGGTCTTTTTGGGCGCATCGACTATTTTGAGTTGGTCAAAGAGAACCACACCCATCTGCTGTGGCGATGAGATATTAAACGACATGCCCGCCGCTTGATAGATTTGCGCCTCAAGTGCCAGCAGATCATTCCGCAAATCGTCGGCAAAAGCAGCCATCGCGCGGCTATCAAGCCTGACTCCTTCACACTCCATATCCGACAATACACGCACCAACGGCATCTCAATCCGTGTGGCGATAGCGAGCAGCGACTCCTCCTCAAGGCGTTTTCGCAGACGGTGATACAAGCGAAGGGTTACATCGGCATCCTCTCCGGCATATTCGGCAACCTTTTCGGGATCGACATCGCGCATTGAGCGTTGCCCCTTCCCCTTATCCCCAATCAACCGTTCGATGGGAATAGGGGTATAGTTCAGGTATTTCTCGGCCAGAAACTGCATATTATGGCGCTGCTCCGGATGTAACA
Source organism: Bacteroidales bacterium (assembly GCA_050256115.1). Classification (GTDB taxonomy): domain Bacteria; phylum Bacteroidota; class Bacteroidia; order Bacteroidales; family UBA4181; genus JAQVSH01. The sequence continues at coordinate 2,077 of JBFWIG010000207.1, forward strand.
GATAGTGGGCAAGCATGGTGTCGAACAGTGGGCCCTGCACCTCAAGACCATACCGGCGCAAAACGGATAGGTCGTACTTCAGGTTTTGTCCCACCTTGCAAAGCGAGCTGTTTTCGAAAAGCGGCCGCAGCTTTTCGGCCAGTTTCTGTGCATCCTGCCTATCGGATGGAAAAGGGAGATACCAGGCCTCACCCTCACGAACCGCAAAAGCAATGCCCACCAATTCGGCATCCAAAGGATTAAGAGAGGTGGTCTCGGTATCGAATACAAACGCATGCTCCGAAGCAAGTTGGAGCAACAGCGTGTCGAGACTCTCCCCTGGATTGAGAAGGGTGTATTGGTGAGGCACATCTTGCAGCTCCAGCATAACCACTGGATGGGCTTCAACCCCTTGTGCCGGAGAATTCGCATCAACAACCCCCTGAGAAACCGGCGACGCTTCGCCGGGAAAGAGCGAATATTGCCCGTGCGTATTCCCTATTGGCGTAGGTTTTGGAGAAGAGGCCGAAGGAGCTGAATCCACCTCCGGTTGAGCCTTTACCTCCGACATAGCACCGGCAGGCTGCCCCCTTCTGGCTTCTACCTTTCTGCGCAGATCGCGAAACTGTAAACGGCCAAACCACTCGAACAGTTTATCGTAATCGGGCTCCTGATAAAGAAACTGCGCCTCTTCATGCGGAAGAGGAACCTCTGTACAGATGCGTGCCAACTGCTTAGAAAGAAAAACATTTTCACGACTCTGAATCAACTTCTCCTTTAGCTTTCCGCCAACCTCATCCAGCCGATCATAGAGCTGCTCCACACTCCCGAACTCCTGTACCAGCTTTAAAGCGCCCTTCTCTCCTATACCAAACGCCCCGGGAATATTATCGGAGGCATCGCCCATTAAAGCCAACACATCTACAAACTGAAGCGGCGATTTCAGACCCATGGAGTTGCATACCTCGTTGGGCCCCAAAATTTCAGGCCCATTGCCCGATTTTGCCGGCTTGTACATAAAGACCTGCTCATTTACCAACTGCATATAATCCTTGTCGGGCGTCACCATATAGACACCAAAACCCTTTCCGGAGGCTTTGTGCGCAAAGGTTCCTATAATATCGTCGGCTTCAAACAGCGGACACTGCAACACCGGGATACGGTAGGCCTCCAGAATCTGCTTGATGATGGGCACCGCCTGTCTGATATCTTCGGGCGTCTCTTGTCGGTTGGCTTTATAGTCGGAATAGAGTTTATGACGAAAGGTGGGTCCGGAGCCATCAAAGGCCACCCCGATATGGGTGGGTTTCAATTTGGCAAAGACCTCTTCCAGGGCATTTACAAAACCCAATACCGGCGAAGTATTCATCCCCTCGGCATTGAACATGGGGTTTCGAAGAAATGCATAGTACGATCTATAGATCAATGCGTAGGCGTCGATAAGCACCAGTTTTTTGTCAGAAAGCATATTCGGAAAATTAGCAAAACCATTGGAATCAAAGGTACGTAAAAATGGGGCGGCCGGAATAAACCAACCGCCCCAATTTTGCTTCATGCAGGCAGAGAGGGGATCTCTGCGTTGCAAGTTGTACTTTTTACTTCAACTACCTGGGGCCACCACCCTGGGGACCACCCTGTCCACCGCCCATCGGACGACCCTGGCCGCCACCCATCGGGCCACCCATTCCGCGTTGACCGCGTTGCGCTTCCTGCCACTTGGTGTATTTGGTGAACTGCTCGGGAGTGAGGACTTCCTTAATCTTTGCAGTCTGTGCTGCTCTCGCTTTTTCCATGTCGGCGCGCATCTTTTCGCGATCTACATCTTGGCCTTGCTCACGCATTGCGGTGAACATCTTCTGCTGTGCAGCTGCATTCTCGGTAAGAACCGTGGTCAATTTGGTCTTTTGGGTTGCATTAAGAGTAAGCTCTTTTTCCAAGGTAGCCACCTGCTGTTTAATGCGCTCTTCCGAAGTCATACGAGCCTGTTGGCCTGGTTGACCCTGACCGGCCTGTGCGGGACGAGCCGCGCCGTTACCAATAGGTCTGGCCGTTTGAGCCGACAAAAAAGCGGTGCTGACAAACAGCGACACCAGTAAACATGATACCAATTTCTTCATTCTTGTTCCTCCTTAATAAGATAGATAATTAGATAAACATCTGCTCCCCGTCTGGGGAAATCATGGAGTTTGACCCTTCGGCGAATGGAAAGTTTAATGAAACCCGACAAAAAGATGGAGAGATGGAAAAAAAAAGTGCGATTTTAAAAGGATGCCCTATCTTTGGCTTCCATTCGTCTCTATTAATACGCTTCTTTCATGAATGTTGCACTCTTCCCCGGCTCATTCGACCCGTTTACCATCGGGCACGCCTCGATTGTTGAAAGAGCCCTTCCGCTCTTCGACCGGATTGTTATCGGCATTGGAACCAACACCTCAAAATCGGGATTCTTTCCCGCCGAGGCAAGGGTAGAGATGATTCAGGCGCTGTATGGGGCAAACCCCAAAGTTGAGGCGATTGCCTACAGCGACCTTACCGTCACCTTTTGCCGTAAGATCAATGCCCGATATATGTTGAGAGGATTGCGAACCGCCCTCGACTTCGAATATGAGCGATCTATTGCGCTGGTTAACCAGGTAATGCTGCCCGAGGTAGAGACGGTGTTTATGCTTACCCTGCCCGAGCACTCTGCCATCAACTCCTCCCTGGTGCGGGAGATCCTGAAATACGGTGGAGACGTGTCGAAATTTGTGCCCGAAGCCATGATGATAGACCGCTATATCAATACAGAAAACGATCGTACGGATATCGGGTAATATGCACCTGTTTAACGGCCTGGTAGAGCTCTGTCCGCAACCGATCTATCTCGAGACGCTCTCTGGCCGAGATAAAGAGACAGGGGGCATTATTC
>JBFWIG010000208.1:0-4943 GCA_050256115.1 Bacteroidales bacterium
GTATCGCGTTACAGATATTGAAGCCGATACCGAACTGGAGATCGACAATCAGTATATTATGTCGCCCAAAGATCTCTGCACCATTGGCTTCCTGAATAAACTACTTGATTCTGGTGTGCGGGTTCTTAAAATTGAAGGGCGGGCCAGAGGTCCGGAGTATGTGCATACAGTGACCTCCTGTTACAGAGAGGCCGTTGAGGCATGGCTCGATGGCACCTATTCGGACGAGGCGAAGATTGCCGCATGGATAGAGCGGCTGTCGCAGGTCTTTAACCGGGGATTCTGGGATGGCTACTATCTTGGGCAGAAGATGGGAGAGTGGAGTCACACCTATGGTTCGCAGGCCACTCGCCGGAAGGTCTATCTCGGGAAATGTACCAACTGGTTCTCCCGGTTGGGGGTTGCCGAATTTGTAATGGAAACGGGCAGCCTTAAAACCGGCGACTCTGTATTAATTACGGGGGTAACAACCGGGGTGGCAGAAGTTGTGGTCGGAGAACTTCGCTTGGAATACGATCCGGTTGGAGAGGTGAAGAAGGGCGATCGGTTTTCGCTCAAGACCGGAGTGCAGGTACATCGGGGCGATCGTCTTTTCAGATGGGATTCGGTGTTGCCGAACCCAACAGGCTCTTGATTTTCTTGCCCATATTGGTGGCAAAGACAAAATTGTTCAGCGCCACATTACTGGTATGCAGAATCTCTTCTTTGGTTCCTTCCCACCCTTTCTCGCCCTCATATACAAAAATTACCTTGTCGCCAATCGACAATACCGAGTTCATATCGTGGGTGTTTACAATGGTAGTAATGTTGTACTCCATGGTAATCTCTTTAATCAGATCGTCAATTAAGATCCCGGTTTGCGGATCGAGCCCCGAATTGGGTTCGTCGCAGAAGAGATACTTCGGATTCAGTGCAATGGCTCTGGCAATGGCTGCACGCTTCTTCATCCCCCCGCTGATCTCGGCAGGATAAAGCCTATGCGCAGCACTCAGATTCACCCTGTCGAGACAGAAATCGACCCGTTGCTTTTTTTCGACGGTCGACATTTGGGTAAACATATCGAGTGGGAATCGGACATTCTCTTCGATGGTAGAGGAGTCGAAGAGGGCACCTCCCTGAAATAACATGCCAATCTGCTTCCGAATCTCCTTCTTCTCCTCGAAGGGAAGATGATTAAAGACCACATCATCGTATACAATCTCGCCCGAATCGGGTTGGAGCAAACCCACAATCAATTTTATCAGTACCGTTTTTCCCGAACCGCTCTCCCCAATCACCAGATTGGTTTTCCCGCTTTCGAACAGTGTAGAGAAGTTCTTGGTTACTGCCTTATCGCCAAAGCTCTTACAGATATTTCTGAGTTCTATCATGACAGCATCAGTTGGGTAAGAATCAGGTCGGCTACCAGAATTAAAATACTGCTCCAAACTACCGAAGTGGTACTGGCATTTCCCACCTCGAGCGATCCACCTGTTACATGATACCCAAAATAGGCAGGAATGGTAGTAACAATGAGGGCATAGACCAACATTTTCACAATGGCATACCACACATAATAGAGATTGAGCGCATAACGGATGCCCGAAATGAAATGTTCTGAAGAGACCACGCCCGAAAGAGAGCCGAGCGACCACCCTCCGAATATGCCCACTATCATGCTCATTACGCAGAGTAACGGAAAGAAAAAGAGCGCGGCTGCAATTTTGGGTAATACCAGGAAGCAGGCGGAGTTAACGCCCATAATCTCTAAAGCATCTATCTGTTCGGTAACCTGCATTGTGCCGATTTCGGACGAGATGCTGGAACCTGCTTTCCCGGCCAGAATCAAGGCAATAATAGTAGACGAGAATTCCAGCAGGATGGTGTCGCGGGCCATTAAACCAATCAGATAGGTGGGGAGAAAGGGATTCTCCATATTATAGGCTGTCTGTATGGTAATTACAGCCCCTATGAACAACGAAATCACCGTAACAATTCCGATAGAACTGATACCCAGATTCTCGATTTCACGGATAATCTGTTTGTAATATACCCTGAACCGCTCGGGCTTCGAAAAGACCCGACCCATAAAAAGGATGTATTTTCCTAAATGTTCCAGAATAGCCATACGCTACTTTTTCTGCAAAAGTACCAAATCCCCCCATCGATTGAACCGTTTCTGCCCAATTTTGTTCTTCTTTCCAGAGTTATTCACCCTAATCATGGAATACTATGGAGAATCAAGTAAAAGTTTTGGCGTTTATGGTAAAGGCCGATTCGCCTGTTTCGCCCGGTCAGATTGCCGAAGGCACAGGCCTCGACCGAAAGGTAGTAGATAAAGCCATCAAGCAACTTAAGGACGAACAGAAAATTGAATCGCCCCGCCGCTGCTTTTACGCTGTGACGGGGCGATAGGGTAAAATCGTCAATGGAGGTTATACAAGGGTTTTAATCAGGGTCTCGCGGCATCCGGGAAGAAGGTCCATAACAGGCACCTCGGGCATGGTATAGGCTCCGGGTTGCTGTTTGGTACAGGCTCTGGCGCAACTCACCAGAATTTGGGCTGTAAGAGCAGGGTTGTTTATTTTCATCCGAAACTCAAAGAGTTGATTCTGGGTGCGTCCCGATACCCCTTTTCGTTCCATCAATACGCCGTGTCCCATATCGGTAAGCGAATCGACCGAGGGTACTTGCTGAACAATAGTCTGGTCTTTAGAGAAGTAGTCGTCTTGCAGAATGGCTTTTTCTACCTCCCGGAAGTCGGCTCCCTCCTCCAGTTCAATATATACCATCCGTCTGTGCACACCGGTGCCTGTGGGAATGGTCATAGAGAGCGCCTTCTTTACCCCCTCTTTCGATTTGGCGGCTACAGAGTGACCCATACTCATACCCGGGCCGAAATTTGTATAGGTGAGTCCTTTGGGCGCCATTGCAAGCATCAGACTTCTAACTACCGAGTCGCTTCCCGGATCCCATCCTGCCGAAATTATCGATGTGCATTTGTGCTTTTTGCATATCTCGTCGAGTTTGCATCTCAGACTCCACAAGGCTTCTCCGTGGATATCGAAGCTATCTACGGTGTGAATGCCCTGAGCGGCAACAGCGGATGCGGTTTCCGGAATTGAGCGGGTGGGTCCGCAAAGAATAGCCACGTCTACAGCTCCCAAATCCTCTATTTGAGATACCACCTTACTGTTTTGAAGTTCGGGAGCAGGGTTGTTTACCGAGCCGGGGCGGCGAACCACACCTGCCAACTCCATGTCGGGCGCTTCTAAAATGGCCTCTACTGTGTAGCGACCAATGTTCCCATAGCCAACAACGGCAACTTTGATTTTTTCCATAAGCGTATACTGATGCGTTTAGTTGTAAATTCTCAATTTCCAAGGCAAAATTCCTACTTTTTAGCAGAATAACCAACGATTTTATTGCTTTATATTGCTTCAGTGCCCAATTTTGTATCATTTCTCCCTAAGCACACCGCCAATCCGGCCGGTTTCCCGATAATTCGATATCTTTGTTTATCTTTGTGCGCCAATTATTTTGATACCCATAGACCTATGTTTGAGTACAACACCTCCAGAAAGAAGCTTATTTTCCCGGAATATGGGAGGAATATTCAGGAGATGGTCGATCATATACAAACCATTGCCGATCGTGAGGAGCGTAACCGGGCCGCAAAGAGTATTATCGATGTAATGGGTACTATTCAGCCCCATCTTCGTGATGCCAACGATTTCAAGCATAAGTTGTGGGACCATTTGGCCATCATGTCGAATTTTCAACTCGACATCGATTATCCTTATGAGCTGCCTACGCTCGAAACGCTGCGTGAAAAGCCGCATACGGTTCCCTATCCCACCATGTCGGTTGCCAATCGTCATTATGGCAGTATTATACTGGCCATGATCCGGGTAGCCTGCAATATGGAAGAGGGTGAGATGCGAAATCATCTGGTGGAGTTGATTGCCATCAATATGAAGAAGTCCTATCTTTCATGGAATAGAGAGGGTGTTGAGGATGAGATAATTATAAAAGATCTCGAGCGGCTTTCGAACGGTGCGCTCAAGGTACAGGAGATTGCCCGTTACACCGAATCGCGTGTGCACCCGCCACAGCGATCGCAGGGTGGTACCAATAAGAAGAGACGTCCGTTTCATTCTAATTTTAAGTCGAATAGCGGACGGAATTTCAACGGAAACGGCAAAAAACAGTAGTTTTCAGCGTATACCGTATGGCGGCTTTCGAAATTGAGGGTGGTGCCCGCCTGAGTGGTTCAATCAGACCTCAGGGTGCCAAGAATGAGGCGCTTGAAGTGATTTGTGCCTGTCTGCTTACCCCGGAAGAGGTAATTCTGCACAATGTTCCCGATATTCTGGATGTCAATATATTGATTGATATTCTCAAAGATCTGGGTGTAACAGTTGTAAATAAAGGGAGTGGCACCTTCACTTTTCAGGCACGTACGGTAGATGTGGAGGCATTAAACTATCCCGAGGTAAGAAGCAAAGCCATTCGTTTACGGGGATCTATAATGATTGTCGGTCCCTTGCTGGCCCGTTTCGGCCTGGGTTATATTCCCCAACCGGGCGGCGACAAGATTGGCCGCCGCCGTGTGGACACTCACTTTATCGGATTCGAAAAACTCGGAGCCAAGGCCCTTTTTCGTCCGGAAGAGGGGGTTTTTTGCGTAGAGGCCCATCGCCTTAAGGGTGCCTATATGTTGCTTGATGAGGCCTCCGTTACCGGAACGGCCAATCTCTTGATGGCTGCATCGCTGGCCGATGGGGTTACTACGCTCTACAATGCGGCCTGCGAGCCCTATGTACAGCAACTCTGCCGAATGCTGAACCGGATGGGTGCGCGTATTATGGGTGTCGGCTCTAATTTGCTCACCATCGAGGGCGTTGCCTCTCTAAATGGTTGCGAGCATACGCTCCTTCCCGATATGATTGAGGTGGGCAGTT
>JBFWIG010000209.1:0-4942 GCA_050256115.1 Bacteroidales bacterium
ATTTGTTCTCCCCTTCCTTACTAATTGTTGAATTGTAGGCATAAAGACTTTATTTAGTTTTAGTTACACACGCGTACAAAAACGGTTTGCAAAGGTATTTTATTTTTTTCAACAAACAACAGAAGTTATAAAAAAACCAAAAAAACCCATCAACCGCAACTCCATCCCACACCATATATATATGGTATCCCCCCAACCCGTCACTCCCTTCCGCGCGAAGCGCAGCACTCGAAGCGCAGCACTCGAAGCGCACACGCGCTTCGATACACCAGAGCACCTGCGCGAAGCGCACATTCACCATTCACCATTTCCATTTGCGCATTAGCACAAATCAAACTACTTTTGTGATTTAATTATCCATTCTATGAAAACCAAACGCACCTCCATAGTTTCGGTTCTCCAATCCACAGCCTACAACACTGAAATCCTGGTAAAAGGATGGGTACGAACCAAGCGGGGCAATAAAAACGTCCAGTTCATTGCGCTTAACGACGGTTCATGCATCCACAATCTGCAAATTGTTGCCGAAACCACCCTTTTCGAACCCGAACTGCTTAAACAGATCACCACGGGCGCCTCGCTGGCCGTAACAGGCACCCTGGTAGCGTCGCCCGGTCAGGGTCAACCGGTTGAGATTCAGGCAAAATCCATAGAGATCTACGGTACTGCCGACCCCGACCAATACCCCCTCCAGAAAAAGGGACACTCCCTGGAGTTTCTGCGCGAAATCGCCCACCTGCGCCCCCGCACCAATACCTTTGGCGCAGTACTACGCCTGCGGCATGCCATGTCGTTTGCCATCCACAAATACTTCAACGACCATGGCTTTTATTACTTCCATACCCCCCTCATTACTGCTTCCGACTGCGAAGGAGCCGGCGCTATGTTTCAGGTAACCACCCTGCCTCTTCACGCCATCCCCCGCACTCCCGAAGGCAATATTGACTTCTCTACCGATTTTTTCGGCCGCCAAACCAGTCTCACTGTCTCAGGTCAACTTGAGGGCGAACTGGGAGCAATGGCCCTGGGTGCCATCTACACCTTTGGCCCCACCTTCCGGGCCGAAAACTCCAATACCCCCCGCCACCTCTCGGAGTTCTGGATGATCGAACCCGAAGTAGCCTTTAACGACATCACCGACAACATGGACCTGGCCGAAGCATTCCTCAAGTATCTCATCGGCTACGCCATAGAACATAACCTCGACGACCTCCTCTTTCTGCAGAAGATGTGGGACGAATCCCTCCTCGAGCGACTCCGTTTTGTGCTCGACAACCCTTTCGAACGGCTCCCCTACACCGAAGGGGTCCGCATCCTCGAAGCCTCGGGCAAAACCTTCGAATTCCCTGTATCCTGGGGCGTAGACCTTCAGAGCGAACACGAGCGGTACCTGGTAGAGAGCCACTTCAAGAAACCGGTTATCCTTACCGACTACCCCAAAGAGATTAAAGCCTTCTACATGAAACAGAACGCCGATGGCAAAACCGTACGGGCCATGGATGTTCTCTTTCCCCGAATTGGCGAAATTATCGGCGGATCGGAACGCGAAGAGGATTACACCAAGCTGCTCAATCGCATGCAAGAGATGGGCGTTCCCACTGCTGAGATGAGTTGGTACCTCGACACTCGTCGTTTTGGCACCGCTCCCCACAGCGGATTTGGTTTAGGCTTTGAACGCCTTATGCTCTTTATCACCGGCATGACCAACATTCGCGACGTTATCCCCTTCCCCCGCACCCCGGGCTCAGCAGAGTTTTAAATCGGCTTAACCATGCTTACCCAGCGACTTCAGCAGAAACTCCTCCAGAAGCTCTCCCCGCAGCAGATCCAAATGATCAAACTGCTGGAGATTCCTACCCTGGAGCTGGAGCAACGCATTAAAGAGGAGTTGGAGATAAATCCTACGCTCGAAGAGGGGGCCGAAAAAGATCCCGACGAGGATCCCGAAGTGGCCGCTCGTGAAGAGGAGGACTTCTCGCTCGACGCTTACCTTTCGCCCGACGACATACCATCTTACAAACTGGCATCGCCGGGGGCGCAACTCACCGAATCTAAAACCGACATTCCCTTTTCGGTGGGCCAGACCTTCCACGACTTTCTCGAGACCCAATTGGGTTTTCGTCGCTTTACCGAGCGCGAAAGAACGCTTGCCGAATACATCATCGGCAATATAGACGACGCCGGCTATTTGCGGCGCCCCCTGGATTCGATTGTCGACGACCTCGCCTTCCGACAGGGACTCACCGTAGAAGAGGCCGAGCTGGAGCGGATTCTGGCCATCATCCAGGAGTTTGAACCCTCGGGAGTAGGAGCCCGTCATCTCCAGGAGTGCCTTCTGATACAACTTCGGGCAAAAAGCCCCTCGCCAGAAACCGAATTGGCCATCGAAGTCGTCTCCCATCACTTCCAGGAGTTTGGTAAGAAACACTACGACAAAGTCCTTGCCCGAACCGGTCGCACCGAAGAAGAGCTCAAAAAGGCCATCGCTGAGATCCTTCGTCTCAACCCCAAACCCGGCAGCTCATTTTCCGACCAACACAGCAAAGTAAGCGAACACGTCACCCCCGACTTCATTCTCGAAGAACGCGACGGTCGGCTTGTGCTGCAACTCAACGGCAGGAACATCCCCGAACTACGGGTAAGCCGCACTTACTCTACCATGATGGAGGCCTACTCGGCCAATAAAAAAGGGCTCAACCGCAACGACAAAGATGCCCTCACCTTTGTAAAACAGAAGCTCGACTCCGCCCGCTGGTTCATTGAAGCCATCAAACAACGCCAAAACACCCTCATGATCACCATGCAGGCCATTGTCGACTACCAAAAAGCTTACTTCGAACAAGGCGACGATACCAAACTGGTGCCAATGATTCTCAAAGACATAGCCGACATCACCCAAATGGACATCTCTACCGTCTCACGGGTAGTGAACAGCAAGTACATCCAGACCCCCTTCGGCATCTTCCACCTCAAATCGTTCTTCTCCGAAGGGCTTCAAACCGACACCGGCGAAGAGGTCTCGACCCGCGAAATCAAAAAAATCCTGCAAGAGTGTATCGAAGGCGAATCGAAGAAACGCCCTCTCACCGACGAAAAATTGGCCGACATCCTTAAAGAGAAAGGCTACCTCATAGCCAGACGCACCATAGCCAAATACCGCGAACAACTCAACATCCCTGTTGCCCGCCTTCGAAAAACGCTATAAAAGCGCTCTTTTACGGTAACTCAGTAAAAATTCGGCAAACCGCCGCACGGCCATACCCCGGTGGCTGATTCGGTTCTTCTGGTCCATGCTCAGCTCCGAGAAGTGATTGTCAAAGCCCTCCGGCACAAACACCGGGTCGTACCCAAACCCCTCGTTACCACGAGGCTCATAAGCAATATATCCCTCTACCTTTCCCTCAAAAAACCAGTGTTGGCCCCCATGCACAAACGCCACCACCGTCCTAAAACGCGCCGACCGCGCCGCCATCTCCCTCACCCCCTCCAGCCGCTGCAGTAACAAACGGATATTGGCCTGATCGCGCAAAACAGCGTTGTTTTCGCCCGAATATCGTGCCGAACGAACCCCCGGCGCACCATCAAGCGCATCGACCTCCAGCCCTGAATCGTCGGCAAAACAGCCAACTGCCCCCTCGCCTAACAACCTCGAACAATGTGCATAGAGTGCAGAGGCCTTCACCAGCGCATTCCCCTCGAAAGTGGCCTCATTCTCAGGAATTTCCTCCTCGAATTCCACCGACTTCAGCGAAAGCAAATCGAAACCGGGCCCTAAAATCCGGGCAACCTCAGAAACTTTATGGGGATTAGCAGAGGCAAAAAGAAGCTTCATATCAGAAATAGGTAAAGCGTGAGCAGAACATACCCCCAAATGTAACAGATACCCACCAATGGCCGAATATAAAAATCATCCTTATTACGTGCATCGGGGAGACATTTTTGTTATTTTTGCCTAAAATGTTTTGAGATGGATACAATCGATTGGGCAAACTTGTCGTTCGGATACCGGCGAACCGACTATAACATCAGATGTTACTACCGGAACGGTGAATGGGGGCGGCTGGAGATCTGTTCATCAGAGACCTTGCACATCCACATGGCGGCCACCTGTCTGCATTACGGACAAGAGGCGTTCGAAGGGCTAAAGGCTTTCCGCGGTAAAGACGGCAAGATTCGGATATTTCGGGCCGAGATGAATGCCAAACGGATGATCCGTTCGGCCGAATACATCAGCATGAAGGCTCCTTCCGAAAAGATGTTTGTCGATGCTATCTCGGCGGCTGTAAAACTCAATGAAAGATTCGTACCTCCCTACGGCACCGGTGCCTCACTCTACATCCGTCCTCTCCTCATAGGTTCCGGTCCTCAGGTTGGCGTAAAACCGGCCGATGAGTACACCTTCGTGGTCTTTGTCACTCCTGTGGGGCCTTACTTCAAAGAGGGGTTCAAGCCCGTCGACGTCATCATAGACCGCGACCACGACCGGGCAGCTCCCCGCGGCACCGGGCACATCAAAGTGGGAGGCAACTACGCAGCCAGTCTCATCTCGGCCAGGATGGCTCATGAACAGGGTTACTCTACCGTTCTCTACCTCGACGCTGCCGAAAAAAAATATATCGACGAATGCGGCCCCGCCAACTTCTTTGGCATCCGCAACAACACCTATATCACCCCTGCCTCGCACAGCATCCTACCCTCCATCACCAACGACAGCATCCGGGTACTGGCAAATGATATGGGCTTGCAGGTAGAGTGCCGACAAGTAGCCTACGACGAACTCAAAAGTTTTGAAGAGACCGGCGAATGCGGCACCGCCGCGGTCATTACTCCCATAAACCGCATCTACGACCCGCACCTGGGTGTTACCTACACCTATTGTCCCGACGGCCAACCCGGCCCATGGAGCACGAAAATCTACCAAAAACTCGTTGCTATTCAAACC
>JBFWIG010000210.1:0-4942 GCA_050256115.1 Bacteroidales bacterium
CCGTGAATAGATTCGTGATACGTCCGATATGCTCCATTCGGCTATCGACGATGGTATGGATGTTGACGACCTGCTCACTGAGTCGGAAAAGGCACTGTTCGAGATAGCCCAAACCAATCTCAAGAAAGAGACCCAGCCCATCAATGTGTTGGTGAAGGAGGCCATAGATCGGATTGCCGAGATTGCTGCCCGTGACGACGGTTTTAGCGGGGTTCCGTCGGGATATACCGAACTCGACCGAATCACCTCCGGTTGGCAAAGATCTGATCTTGTGATTATTGCAGCCAGACCCTCGATGGGAAAAACAGCCTTTGTGCTTTCGATGACCCGTCGGATGGCCGTGGAACACAAGCAGCATGTAGTGATCTTTTCGCTCGAAATGGCCTCTATTCAGTTGGTGAACCGATTAATCGTGGGCGAAACGGAAATTGCCTCCGAGAAGATTCGTAACGGGAAGCTCACTACGCAGGAGTGGACGCAACTTGAAGATAAGGTTAAGACGCTTTCGGAAGCCTCTATTTTTATTGACGATACCCCGGGTATCTCTATTTTTGAGCTCCGGGCCAAATGTCGCCGGCTAAAGTTGCAGGATAAACTGGATATCGTGATTATCGACTACCTTCAACTTATGACGGGAAGCGGCGATTCGAAAGGAAACCGGGAGCAGGAGGTATCTACCATATCGCGGTCGCTAAAGGCCCTTGCCAAGGAGCTGGATGTTCCTGTGATTGCCCTTTCGCAGTTGAACCGTGGTGTTGAAGCACGTACCGGTATTCATAAACGGCCCCAACTCTCCGACTTACGCGAATCGGGCGCCATTGAGCAAGACGCCGATATTGTAATTTTTATTCACCGACCTGAAAAGTACGGCATAACGCAAGACGAACAGGGGATGTCGCTCGAAGGGGTGGCCGAGATCATTATCGCAAAACACCGCAATGGAGCACTCGATGATGTCCGACTCCGATTTCGTCAGGAACTGGCTCGTTTCGAAGAGTTTGAGCGGGGTGCTCCGATCGCGTTGCCACCCTCGTCCGGCACTTCATCCCAGGTGGTAACCTATACCTCCAAGATGAATGCCGACGCCTCGGCGGGCGGTGATTTTTTGATGCCCAACACCGATTTTGGCAATGATGTTCCCTTTTAACGGGCCTGAACGCTTATTCTATGGCAATTTCGAACAGGGTGCCATAATAAACAGGGCGGTTTACACGTTCTAAATCCATATATTTGGCACTTATTACATGCGCTTACGATGAAAAAAAATCTATTGCTATTGGCTCTTCTCTTTTCGCCCGCTGCACTTTTCTTTGCTTCGGCTCAGGGTGTTGTCTCTCCAACCGGCAATATGGCCGGCAGCACGGCACTCCATAATTTGTTGATGATAGCTCCCGACTCCCGCAGTGGAGGTATGGGCGATGTGGGTGTGGCTACGGCACCCGATCTCTATTCGCAGCAGTGGAATCCGGCAAAATATGCCTTCATTGAGGAGGATGCCGGATTGGGACTCTCGTTTGTGCCCTGGAACCGTAAATTGGTGAACGATGAGTATATGGTTAGTGTTCACGGTTTTAAACGGATTGACCGCAGTCAGGCTTTGGGCTTCAGCTTCCGTTACTCCTCACTGGGGCTCTACAACTGGACCGACGATCAGGGTGGCAGCCTGGGCAGCGACAAACCCAATGAGATGGCAATCGATGTGTCGTATAGCCGGATGCTATCCGACTACTTAAGTGCCGGTGTAGCATTTCGCTATATGCGATACGACTATAAATTCGATTCGGAACGGGCCAACGAAAAAGATGGGGGCTTTGCCACCGATGTGGCCCTCTATTATAATCGCCCTGTTTATGTAGGAGGGAACGACGGCTTTTTGGCCTTTGGTGTGAATATCTCGAATATCGGACCCAAGATGAACTATCTGGGCAGCGATCGTTTTATCCCTACCAACTTCCGAATCGGATCGACCATGGGAATCACCTTCCAGGAGGATCACGAAATCAGCTTCTCGCTCGATCTGAATAAACTGTTGGTTCCCACGCCTCCTCTGCGCGATCCGGTTACGCAGGAGATCCTTGACGGGAAAGACGACAATGTCTCTACCATTAAGGGAATCTTTCAATCGTTCAACGATGCTCCCGATGGCTTTTCGGAAGAGCTGAAGGAGGTTGGGCTCAATTTTGGTGTGGAGTATTGGTATAAGAAGAGTTTTGTGGCTCGTACCGGGTATGCCTATGAAGATTCCGGCAAAGGATACCGCAAATATTTTGCCATGGGCGCCGGTTATCGCTATAACCAATTCGGGGTTGATATCTCCTATCTCACTTCCGGAAAGACCAATCCGCTTACGGAGGCTTTGCGTTTCTCTTTCCTCTATAATTTTGGGAAGAACCCCGGAACCCTCCCTTCTCGTCGTTACTAATTTTTGGGGTTGCCAGGTATGATGCCATTCAGGGTTGGGACCGGTTTCGACGTGCACCGTTTGCAGGAGGGGCTCCCTCTGGTTATCGGGGGGGTTAGCATTCCTTATACGCATGGAGCGGTGGGTCATTCCGATGCAGATGTGTTGCTCCATGCCATATCCGATGCGTTGCTGGGTGCTGCCGGTTTGGGAGATATAGGGCTCCATTTTCCCGATACCGATAGCGCCTATAAGGGCATCGACAGTCGTATCCTGCTGGCCAGGGTGGGCAATCTGCTTCGGGATAAGGGGTATCAGATTGGCAATATCGACTCGACCGTTTGTATGCAACAACCCCGGCTTCGTCCGCACATTCCGGTTATGGAGCACGCTATAGCAGAAACGCTGGAAATTCCGGTTCGGTCGGTTTCGGTTAAAGCCACTACTACCGAACGTCTGGGATTTGAAGGGCGGGGAGAAGGGGTCTCTGCACAGGCCATAGCCCTGATCTACACAAAGTAATCTCTCTTTCGTTTACTCACTCTCTATAGCTCTCTATGCGTACACTCCGTTACCTCTCTCTCCAGGCTCTCTTTGCGCTATGCGTTTGTACTCCTGTTTTTTCGCAAGCGGTGATGAGCCGCGAAGAGTATATTGATCGCTTCAGAGATATTGCGGTTACTGAGATGCGCAGAACCGGAATTCCTGCCAGCATCACCCTGGCACAGGGTATTTTAGAGTCGGGTGCCGGAAATAGCCGTTTAGCCGTTCAGGCCAACAACCATTTTGGCATCAAGTGTCACGACTGGAAGGGACCCTCTATCAGCCATGATGATGATGCCAAAGGAGAGTGTTTCAGAAAGTACAATTCGCCCGAGGAGTCGTATCGCGACCATAGTGAGTTTTTATTGAACCGCCCCCGCTACGCCTTCCTTTTCCAATACAAGCCTACCGACTATACCAATTGGGCACACGGTCTTAAACAGGCAGGCTATGCCACTAATCCGCAGTATGCCCAGCTCTTGTTGAAGCTGATTGCCGATCATGCCCTTTTTCAGTACGACGATCCTACCTATAAAGTGGGCAAAAGCCCCCTCGGTTTTGCTTCGAAAGACCATATGATTCCCCGTTCGGGCGACGAACTCTTTTTACGCCGACTCAGTGAATCGGGTATTCGCGAGATTAACGGGATTCCCTTTGTTTTTGCAAAGGAGGGCAATACCTTTAAGGATCTGCGAAAGGCCAGCGGCTTCTCTGCAAGTCGGCTTGCCCGCTGGAATGAGTTGGATAAAAAGGCCATTCTGTTTGAGGGTCAGATCATCCTGTTTGGGCAGAAGAAGGGGCAAAACGCTGTGGGAAGCCATGTTGTTCAGCCGGGCGAAAGCTGGTACTCTATTTCGCAGCGCTATGGGATTAAACTGGAACGGCTGCTGAAGATGAACAAGGTCTACTCCTCGTCGGCACCCGTAGCAGGCCAGCAGGTTAAGCTTCGGTAAGGAAGGCCTCAATATGGCCGGCAATCTGCTCGGTTAGTCGGGTACGTGCCTCAATGGCAGCCCAGGCAATGTGTGGGGTTTGAATGAGCCGTTCGGGCTCTTTCAACGATAAGAGGGGATTATCGGCTTCGATCGGTTCGTGTGCATGTACATCCAGTGCGGCTCCTGCAATCCACCCTTCATTGAGCGCTTGCGCCAGATCGGCCTCGTCTACTATCTTTCCTCGTCCCGTATTAATCAGAACGGCACTCTTTTTCATGGTGCGTAATCGGGGGGCCGTAATCAAGCCGTAGGTATCACGATTCAGGGGTGAGTGGATGGAGATGATATCGGAGGTGGAGAGCAGCCTGTCGAGAGGAAGGCAGGGGTAGCGATGATAACTGTTCTTTCCCGAGGTGGAACTGTATACCACCCGTGCACCGAATGCCTCGGCAATGGTAGCCACCCGTTTCCCGATAGCTCCCATTCCGATAATGCCAAACTGTTTTCCGCTAAGTTCGGAGAAGCCTCGTTCGTAGCAGGTAAAGGAGTGCCAGCGCGCATATTGACCCGATTTTACAAAATGGTCGAACCATGAGATGTGATGAAGCAGGGAGAGCAACAGGGCAAAAGTGACTTGCGCCACGCTGTTGGTAGCATACCCCGCTACATTTTTTACCGGGATTCCCTTTTCGGCAGCACAAGCCAGATCCACATTGTTCATGCCGGTGGCCGCTATACAGATGAGCCGGAGTTTCGGGCAGCTCTCCATCACTTGGCGGTCTATCTTCACTTTGTTAGAAATTACAATCTCTGCATTGCCAATGCGCGCTATGGTCTGATGGGGTTCCGTGTCGGGATAGGCCGTAAAGGCGCCGAATTTTTCGAAGATATCGAGATTAGGCACATCGCCCAGGCTGGCACTATCGAGAAATACAATTTGCATGGCTGTGGTTATCGGTTGATAAGCGCCATCGAGAGCGCCTCTTCAAGTTGTTGTCGCTGCGCTTCGGTGAGGAGCGAGATGCGAATGGGGGGATAATCGGCCCTCCCTTTAGGGGTATCG
>JBFWIG010000211.1:0-4926 GCA_050256115.1 Bacteroidales bacterium
TGTCTGCATAGAAGAAGACGCGCATAGGCCAACGCCAACGGCAATGCAGCCGACCCCTCAGACCCCAGAAACAGCCGCGCATGCGCAACCCGCTTCTGCACAAAAGTATTCAGCAGCTGCCGTTTAAGGGTATCCGGAACAGAAATATCGTTGAAAAGCATAACCCGTCCATTAAGAATAGGCGCAAGTTACAAATTCCCTGCCGCATTACGCAGGCAAAATGCCTTCATCGGCAAAACTGAAGTAGTTCTGCTCACCCAGAATGATATGGTCGAGCAGTTGTAGGTTAAGGATCTGCGCAGCTGCGGCAATTTTTCGGGTTACCGCTTTATCTTCGGCACTGGGTTGAAGCGAACCGCTGGGATGATTGTGGGCCACAATCAGACCGCACGCCGAACAGGCCAGAGCCTCGCGCAGAATAATTCGCACATCCACCACCGTCGAAGTGAGGCCCCCCTGGCTCACTTTGGCTCGCCTTATCACCTTATTCATCCGATTCAGGTAGAGCACATGCATCTCCTCATGGGGGAGCCCCTGAAGCGCCACCGCCAAAACATTAAAAGCATCGCTGCTCTTTTGGATAGGCTGCCCCGTCGACCCGGCTCCCTCGCGGGTTCGCCTACCCAGTTCGAACGACGCGAGTAGCGTTACCGCCTTCACCCGCCCCATCCCAGGAAGCGCCTCCATCTCGGCAAGCGTTAACCCCGGCAGCTGCGCCAAAGCTCGCCCTGCCGACTGCAACAACGAACGAGCCAAATCCACAGCCGACTGTCCCGATGATCCGGTTCGCAGCAAAATAGCCAACAATTCCGAATCTGTCAACGCAGAAGCCCCCTTCTCGGCCAGCTTCTCCCTGGGACGATCGGACGCATCCCAATTCTTCAACGTATTAGATAACTTCATAATCCCAATTCATTAATAAACTTTACCATTAACCATTTCGCGCGCAAGCGCAGCACTCGAAGCGCGAACGCGCTTCGAAGCACCAGAGCACTTCTTTTCTGCACCAGAGCCCTCGCGCGCAGCGCACATTCACCATTTCGCGCGAAGCGCATTAACCATTAATCATTTCCCCCTATCTCTAACACATATCTATTTTAGGTTGGTTTGGGCCAAAAAAAAGGCGGTTCGCCCGGGAAGAGCAATAATCGCACGGTTCTACTCAAGAATTGAAAGAGTTGGCTTCGCTCTACGAGTCCGTCGGGGAAAATCGCATATTGTTCATTCAGGAATTCGAGCCCCATACAGAGCAGACCCAGAATAAAAGCGCCCTGAAGCAACGAAAAGAAGATGCCCGCTCCACGGTTCAGAAAGCCCACCGGAGTGAGATTCACCAGCATAGTAACCACTCCTCCCGCAATCACCATGGCTAAGAAAAAGAGGAGCACTATCCCAATATAGCCGGCTACACCTGCCCAATGCCGATCCACCCCCACCGAAACCAGCCACGTCTCCGCCACCTCTTGCCAGAACCGGGCAAAAAAAAGACCGCCGATAATTCCGGCCAAAGAAAAAAGTTGTTTTACCAATCCGCTTCTATACCCTTGAATAAGAGCTAACAACAAAAGAAACCAAAGCACCCAGTCAAGCCCCGCAGGCACATAACCCTGCCCCATGAATCCGAGCCCTTTATCAACGCCAAAATCCAGTACAGTACCCATCACTCCATCACTTATCACGCAGAAAAAATCCGGCCTCAACAAATATCACCTTTTTCTCTTCTATTCCTACCTGGAAGCGAAAAAAAACCCAAAAAGGAGGAGAGGCTTACAGCAAAAACAAATATACCCATTTTATAAAACCCTCTGCCTATCATCAACTCCTCTCTCTAATGAGCGATACAGAAAGCATTTGGCACGGTTTATGAAGCCGTATCATAAAAAAACATAAATTTGCATGTTTTTCTGCCTGCATCGTTTATACCATCTGATTCACCAACAATTCCTTTTATCTGAGCTATGGGAGAGAGTGTAGAAAAGAGAAGTAAGGGCCTTACCCTTCTTCTTGTTTTGTTACTGCTAGGGTTGACTGCCGCAATTGTGGTGCTCTTCACCAAATTAAACGACACCAAAAAAGAGGCGGCCGATGTGCAGGAACTCCTGGAAACGCAAAAGGATGCCCTGGAACATGATCTGTCTGCCTTACAGTTACAGTTTGGGTCGCTTAAAACCGATAACGACAGTATTAAGGTGCTGGCCAACGAGCAGCAAGAGAAGATTGAGAAGTTGCTTCAGGTGAACGCCACGAATGTGCAGAAGATAAAATTGTATCAAAAGGAGCTCTCTACATTACGTGAGGTGTTAAAAACATACATCGCTCAGGTAGATTCACTCAATCAGAAAAACAAGGTATTGGTGCAGGAGAACCGCGAGGTAAAGAGCCAGCTGGCGGTGGCCCGGTCGGAAACCATCCGACTCAGTGAAGAGAAAGAGGATTTGAATGTTAAAGTTCAACAGGCTTCGCAGATTACCATCTCTGAAATTGTGGCTTCGGCTGTTAACGACAGGGGCCGTGAAGTAGACCGTGTGGGCCGCGTTGAGATGTTGAAAGCCTGTTTCGACGTCCGGAAAAACAACATAGTTGCAGCCGGCGAAAAGGCTTTCTACGCGCGCTTTAAAGATCCCGACGGCAACCTGCTGCCCCATCCCGACGGCGTAACTTTTCCCTTCCAGGGTCAAAATGTAGGATGCTCGGCCGTACGAATCATCGACTATGAGAACGAAGACATTCCCGTCTGTATTTTTTGGTACAGCGGCGAAAAAGGGCTCACAACCGAAGGAAAATACACTGTCGATATCTTTGTAGAGGGAAACCTCGTAGGCAGTAGCTCTTTCATCCTTAAGAAATAATAGCAGACGCGTTTGCCTTACCGGCTACAATAATCAGCGCCGCAAACCAAACTCCCGGGGCAGAAAGATCGTTGAACGGGCCAACGCGATTGGTCTGCCCGGGAGTGCGGAGCTGAATCCTACCTTTTGGCGGCTTTCAGCGTGTTTTGGAGCAGGCTCACTATCGTCATTGGCCCTACGCCTCCCGGAACCGGAGTTATGTAACTACATTTCGCGGCCACTTCGTTAAATTTCACGTCGCCTTTCAGCCGGAAACCAGAGGCAGTATCGGAACTGGCCACGCGGGTGGTACCCACATCGATTACCACAGCTCCCTCTTTTACCATTTCGGACGTAACAAATTCCGGAATTCCAATGGCTGCAATCAAAATGTCGGCCTGACGGGTAATCGCGGGCAGATCGGCAGTACGGCTGTGGCAAATGGTCACAGTACAATCGCCCGGATAGGCTTTTTGCACCATCAACCCGGCCATCGGTTTTCCCACAATGTTGCTTCGGCCAATTACCACACAATGCTTACCCGAGGTGGCAATCTTGTAGCGCGACAAAAGCTCCAGAATTCCGGCAGGAGTAGCCGACACAAAAGCAGGCAGCCCGATAGTGGTCCTGCCCACGTTAATAGGATGAAATCCATCGACATCCTTCGAAGGATCAATCGCCTCAATAATCTTTTGCTCCGAAATATGTTTCGGCAACGGGAGCTGCACAATAAAACCATCGATATCCGGATCGCGATTCAGCGAATCGACTTGCGCCAACAACACCTCCTCAGTAACATCCTCCTCAAACCGAACCAAAGTAGAGCGAAATCCTACCTCGGCACAGGCCTTCACCTTATGTGCAACATAGGTTTCACTTCCACCGTCGTGGCCCACAAGCACAGCCGCCAAATGAGGCACCTTTAAACCCGACTCCACACGACGAGCCACCTCAGCCGCAATCTCCTGCTTTACCTCCGCGGCAACCCTTTTCCCATCAATCAAAACCATATCAAAAATTTATTATCACACAACTCCTTGCGCGTCAGCGCAGCATTTAATCACTAGCGCACTAGAGCATTAGAGCATTAGAGCACTAGGGCACTAAGAGCACTAGAGCACTAGAGCACTAAGAGCATTAGAGCACTAGAGCACTAAGAGCACTAGTATTTATCGTCTCGGTGCACTCCTCAGCGCCCTTGCCATCTTCTGCGCACCCCCTCCGGTCATCATCTTCATCAACTTGCGGGTCTCATCGAACTGCTTTATTAGCCGGTTCACATCCTGAATGGTGGTGCCACTCCCGGTGGAGATTCGCTTCCGGCGGCTACCGTTAATCACCAACGGATTTTCGCGTTCGGCAGGGGTCATGGAGTGAATAATAGCCTCTATACTCTTAAATGCATCATCGTCGAAATCGAGATCGCGGATAGCCTTTCCAACTCCGGGAATCATACTGGCCAGATCTTTCAGATTACCCATCTTTTTGATCTGCTGAATCTGCCCCAGGAAGTCGTTAAAGTCAAACTGATTCTTAGCAATCTTTTTCTGAAGTCGACGTGCCTCTTCGGCGTCATACTGCTCCTGAGCCTTCTCTACCAGCGAGACAATGTCGCCCATCCCCAGGATACGATCAGCCATACGGTTGGGATGGAACACATCGAGCGCCTCCATCTTTTCGCCGGTACTCACAAACTTGATAGGTTTGTTTACCACCGACATTACCGAGAGAGCAGCACCACCCCGTGTATCACCGTCGAGCTTGGTGAGAACCACTCCGTCGAAATCGAGTTGCTCGTTAAATTCTCGGGCGGTATTCACGGCATCCTGTCCGGTCATAGAGTCAACCACAAACAGAATCTCGGAGGGTTTCACTGCAGCTTTGATGGCCGAAATCTCCTCCATCATCTGTTGGTCGATGGCCAACCGACCGGCGGTATCAATAACTATCGTGTCGAACCCATGCTGTTTGGCATAGACAATGGCCGATTTGGCAATCTGCACCGGTTTTTTGTTTCCCTCTTCGGTGTAATCCTGAACCCCAATCTGTTCGGCGAACACTTTATGCTGTTCGATGGCCGCGGGTCGTTAGACGTCGG
>JBFWIG010000212.1:0-4920 GCA_050256115.1 Bacteroidales bacterium
AGAGCTCACAAACGACGAGATTGCCTTTAAAAACCCCTTCTATGCCGAACTCTTCCAGCTGGTATGTAACCAGGTGTGGGCAGGCATCTCGCCCGACACCCGTTTTTTTGTTGCGCACCCCAATCCTGCTGTAAGCGGAATGGCTGCCGATCTGGTCTCTTCGCACTATCAGCTCAGCCGGATATGGCGCAACAATGAGGCATATGTACAAACCGAGGAGATGCGCCTTAAAGAGCTGGTGCCATTAAGTGTAGCCGAGCTGAAGAGCAAAAAGGTAGCAGCTCTTCTTCAGGAGGCCCTGCAGAGTATGCAACATGCTGGTTCGGAAGAGCAGACCTACGAACTCTTAAACCGCATTGCCTCCCTAACCGATGTAAAGTGTCGCCTGGCTGAGAATCTCGGGTTCCGGGTAATCCAGTAAACCGCGCCTAACCCTGTTCATTACTTGGTTGATTGACAAAAAACCTGTAGGTTTGCTCCTCTCTTTTGGGGGTTTATCTTACCATATTTCTGCACCTTGAAAAGTTATCTTACCCGCGCATTTTTGCTGCTTATTGTTATCTTTTTGCTCCCCACCTGTGCAAAAATTGCTGCTCCTGTGGGGGGGCCTCGCGATACTATACCTCCCCTGTTCCTGGGAAGCCGTCCTGCTATGAAATCGGTGAACTTCTCCGGCAAACGGATAGAACTCTTTTTCGACGAACATATCCAAATTAAGGGTGGGCAGAACCCTGTCTCGGTTTCACCTCCCTTTATATTGCAACAGCCCGATTATATCGTAGGAAATAAGTCGTTGATAGTTAGCATTAATGAGGATTTGAGGCCGCAGACCACCTACACCATCAACTTTGGAGAGGCGCTTACCGACCTGAACGAAAGCAATCCCGCGCTTAACTTTGAGTATGTCTTTTCTACAGGGTCGCATATCGACTCCCTTTCGATGATAGGCCGTGTAACGGATGCTTATACCAATGAACCTCCCGGGAAAAGCTCTACCACAGGCCGATGGCTCATCATGTTTTACCGCGAAACGGGCGATTCTGTCCCCCTGAAAAAGTTGCCCGATGTTGTGGGTCGCGTCGATGCCAACGGGCTCTTCCGTCTGCACCAGATTCCTGCCGACACCTTTCTGGTCTTTTCGCTCCGCGATGAGAACAACAACTATCTCTACGATCTTCCCACAGAAAAGATTGCCTTCTGCGATACCCTGGTGGTAACCGACTCACGATATGCGGCACCCGATACGCTCCCAACCCGTCAGACTACACTTGATTCGCTTTTTCGATTTAACCCCGCTTTTTTCCAGTACCACCTGCAGTTACGCTCCTTTCAGGAGCCTCCGAAGGTGCAATATCTGAAAAGCCGCGACAGAATCGACACACTTCGTATACGTTTAATTTTCAATAAACCACACATTTCCGATCTCCAATTCTCGTTGATCGATTCGGCCCTGGTTTCGTATGGTACCTCCGCATTTATTCCCGAGATATCGGCCACCCGCGACACCTTCGACTACTGGATTACCGACCCTTTTCTGTCGCAGCGGGATCGTCTCACGCTGGCATTTCGTTATACAGCTACCGATTCGCTTCTGCAACCTGTAGAAAAACTCGATACGCTTATATTCCGTAACCCCTTTCTCGCCCGGAAGAGCCAAGCGTCGCAATCCGCATCCCTTACAGCCGACGACTCACTCAGGATGGTTCAGAAGGCCATGAAAGACTCCGTCAAGATGGCAAAAAAGATAGCCAGAGCGGCAAAAAAGGGGCGAACCCTTTCGCCCGGTTCGGCTTCGACCGACGCGTCGAGGATTACCCGAAACACACGTCGTACCGTAGAATCGACATCCGAAGAGCTTGTCGACAGGTTTCCCCTGAAAATGTGGGGCAGCTCCTCAGTAATCAGCCCTCTCCAACAACTCCTCATCGAGGCGGTCTATCCCATTAAAACCTTCGACACCACAGCAATGCGATTAACTGTCGAGATCGATTCGGTATTGGTTCCACAACCCTTTAGGTTGGTTCGCGACTCTCTTTCGCCCCGCAAACTGAGGCTTCAAGCCACCCTGAAAGAGGGCGGGCTCTATCGGTTCTACATCGATTCGGCTGCTATTCAGGGGCATTGGGAGGGTTTCCGCAACGATACCTTACGTATTTTCCGCTTCTCTACCTTAAAAACAGCCGAAGCATCGGGGCTGCTTGTGTCGGTATCGCCCTTCTGCGGCCCCGCTATCCTGCAACTCATTGACCCTTCATCGAGCAAAATTGTGGCTCAGACGCGGCTCTCCTCCGACACTGTGGCTTCGCTGCCTTATATTCGTCCGGGTAAATATCGGCTTAGAGCCATACACGATACCAATGACAACGGGAAATGGGATACCGGAAACTGGATGGAACGGAGGCAGCCCGAATCGATAGAGATTTATAAAGATACCCTCGATCTCAAAAAAGGATTCAATCTTGAAGTGAAGTGGCCATTCGAGAAGGCCCCCTGTCAGGATTCTCTTCGCCGATCAGGAGCAGAGAGCAATACACCCTCTCCTATACTAACCACCGAATGGCGTTCTCGAAAAAAAAAGGCATGCCATTTGTATGCATACCTCTCAGAACAAAGATATCTCTATGGCATTAATCCTGAATCTTGAAACTGCTACCGAAACCTGCTCAGTTGCGCTGGCTCGTAATGGCGTAACGCTTCTGCTGAAAGAGAGTGCTGCCGGACGAAATCATGCCTCTGATCTTACCCTTTTTATTTCGCAAATTCTGGATGAGACCGCGCTCGGTGTATCCGATCTTGATGGCGTAGCGGTGAGTATGGGGCCGGGTTCCTATACCGGTCTCAGAATTGGGGTATCTGTAGCTAAAGGTCTTTGTTACGGAGCCAATATTCCGCTTTTGGCCATTTCCACCCTTCAGGCCATGGTTTCCGGTTTGCCTACTTCAGACCGGGCTGATGTCGATTTTTTTGTTCCCATGCTCGATGCGCGACGCATGGAGGTCTACACCGCACTTTTCGATGCCTCTGCAACTGCTTTAGAACCGGTTTCCGCCCGGATCATTACGCAAGACTCCTTCAAGGAGTGGCTCGAAAAAGGCGTGGTCTCTTTTTTTGGCGATGGTTCGTCCAAATGTCGCGAATACATTACGCACCCCAATGCACGCTTTGTAGACAACTTCCGTAACTCAGCCCGATATATGGCATTACTCTCGGAGGCGGCCTTTGCACGCAATGAATTTCGGGATATTGCCTATTTTGAACCCTTCTATCTAAAAGATTTCATTGCCACCGTGCCCAAAAATAAGGTGCTTGGGCAACTCTCTCCCTCCTGATTTTTAATTCCCCCTGATTATGAGCTTGCAAAAATATATCGTACTTCCTCTGGTGCTTCTGCTCTTTTATGCCAACATTTTCGGACAGACCGTCAACAGCACGGTTAAGGCGGCCGAAGTTGATCAGGCCGGGCTTCCTCCTGCCATCAGTGAGGTGCCCAAGATTAAGCCGCCCATCGGTTCGGAGCCCTGCTTTCAGGCAGGCGAGGAGTTGGAATATTCGCTGAGTCTCGGTTTCATAACAGCGGGTAAAGGCTCTATCGTATTGCGCGAGGAGCTCTTTAACGGGCAGAAGGTGTTTCACAGCGTCCTTACCGGTTCAACCACCGGGATGATAGATCGTATCTTTAAAGTACGTGATGTATACGAGAGTTACTTCAGGCCCCGCGACAACCTGCCCCTGATGGCCATTAGAAATGTGCGCGAAGGGAACTATAAATTTTACGACGAACAACTCTTCTATCCTGAGGAGAGGCTTCTTGAGAGTCAGACTAAGGGGAAGCTGAGTATTCCCGACAAGACCCTTGATATGGCCTCCGTACTCTTTTATTTACGTCGGATCAATTTCGAGATTATGTCGGAGGGCGATATTATCTACTTCGACACCTTTTTCAGTAAGGCGCTCTTCCCTTTCTATGTGATTTACAGGGGGCGCGAAACCATAAAAACTTCGTTGGGCACCTTCTCCTGTATCCGTTTGGTGCCGGTAGTGGAACCGGGTCGGATCTTTAAGCGGTCTGATGGGATGAATATCTGGTTAACCGACGACATCAACAAGGTGCCGGTACTGATAAAGTTCGATGTATGGGCAGGATCATTCAAAGGGGAGCTGGTTCGTTACAAGAAACTCAAGTACCCTCTTACCTCGCTGAAAAAGTGAGCGGCCCTTATCCCGCCCATCGTTGTAGCGTACCCCCTTCAGAAAGATGTTATACGTAAAGTTTCCGCATAATCTCGGGCACCACCTCTTCTACCGGAAGTGATCCGTTCACAGTGATGTTGGCCTTTTGGTAAAAAGGGGCTCTTTGGGCCAGCGTTTTGCTTATATAGGCTTTGAGTTCTTCGTCGGGCAGGTTGGCAATCAGTGGACGCTTGGCTTTCCTGCGGGGCTCCGAAAGGCGTGTATAGAGACCCATCTCCGACACCTGCAAATAGACGGTTTTTCCCAAGGTATTCATCTGCTCCATAGTGTTCCCGTAACAGGGGGTGCCCCCTCCGGTCGATATGACAAGCTGTTCTGAGTGTGCCAGGTTTTCGATCCACTCCTTTTCGGCTTCCCGAAAGGCTGTTTCGCCCAGTTCGGCAAAGATGGCCGAAACCGACATCCCGAAACGGGCCTCCAACTGTTGATCCATATCTATAAAGGCGTATCCCAGATGCTGAGCCATCACCTTGCCGATCCGGGTCTTCCCCGATCCCATAAAACCCACCAAAAATATTCGCATAGCCGTTAGAATAGTTCCATCTGTTCGCCGGGGCGAATCACTTCCATTTTAACATCCGGAAAGGGATCTGTCACCTCCTTATCTTCGGTTGTTGTGCTCTCCGGATTATCCGTAGTTGCATTCTCCGGGGTGTTTACTTCCTCATC
>JBFWIG010000213.1:0-4918 GCA_050256115.1 Bacteroidales bacterium
TTACCCGAAGCTTTACGAAGGCCCGTTTTATCTACTCGGAATTTAAAAATTTCAGAGATCAGCGGATTCGCGCGGCCGGGTATTGCTCAAACGATATAATCCTATTTCTCGACTCGGACGAGATTCCCGACAGCGACTTTGAAGCGTCGGTAAACAGATTGAAACGTGAGGGTTTCGAATACGATGTCTACACCATTACCCGAAGCTGGATTGTCTTGGGAAGAGCGGTTCATGCCGTATATCCCGTTACCTCGCCCGACGACCCGATCAGAATCTACAACCGGACCAAAGCCTCTTTCGAATCCTCTCCCGAACTTCACGAGGCACCCAGGGGATACCGAAGTGTGGGCCGGATAGGAGGCACTGTGAAACACATCACCTTCGAAACTATCGGCGAAATTGAAAGAAAAACGCGATTTTACTCGGATATTGCGGCAAACGATCTGATAAAGCAACAAAAAAACATAGGCCTGCTAACCGCTCTCTTCATGCCACCGGCTCTCTTCTTCAAGTGGTACATCCTGAAGAAGGGCTATAAAGATGGATGGACGGGCCTGCGCCTTGCACATTTTGCCTACAACATTTCGAAACAAAAATATGCAAAGGCCCGAAAAATGGTGAAAACGATATGAAAATTGGGAATCCGATTGCCCGCGAAAAGGTGAAGTTACCAAAGGGAGCCTACGTACTCGACGTGGGAGGAGGCCATAACCCCAATCCCAGAGCGCATGTAGTCATCGACAAGTACACCGATTCACAAAACCTTCACCGGTCAGGTAATCTGCGTATTCTTAAGCATCAGAAGTTTCTGGCAGCCGATGCCGAAGATATGCCCTTTGGCGATAAAGAGTTCGACTATGTCTTTTGTTGCCAGGTGCTAGAACATGCCGAAAACCCGGAGCAATTTCTTAATGAGCTGGTAAGAGTCGGGAAGAGAGGATATCTCGAAATGCCCACGCTGATTGGAGAGTATCTTGTTCCCAAAGCATCGCATCGCTGGGTGGGTTTGGAGTTGAACCATACCATTGTGCTCTTTAGCAAGGAGTCGATTCACTTGTCACTTCCCGTCGATCTGGGCGAACTGTTTGCCTTTTACCTGCCCAAACACTCCATGGGCTACAAAATTATACAACGCGAGCATCCGGCAATGTTTAACATCGGGTATGAGTGGCAGGATAGTATCGACTATATAATCAATCCCTCGCAAGAGGAGCTTCGAAGGCTCTTTACTGAGGCATGGCTTCACGAAGATTGCAAATTGGTATGCCCGGCGCGCCCTTTGTGGAGGGAGTTCCTCTCATCTCTTTACATTATATTTCAGATTATCGGCTCCGTATTCCGTTCAAAGTTGCTTGCCCGAATCGTAAAAAAATCCTCCAACCATGTGGTATTCCCGTTATCTGCAAGATCTGAACCCCACACCCCAAAAGATAGCTGAGGTTGCGGAGCACATTCGTCCAAAAGTTTCGGCCTTACTGAATAACAATCGGCCCGATGTAAGCGTGGTGGCCATCGGCTATAACGAAGAGGCCCGGATTTTGGCTTGTATCCACTCATTGGCCGAATCGATTACCCAATTCTCGGTCGAAATCATTGTGGTTAGCAACGCGTCGACCGATCGCACCCTCCAAATAGCTGAGGCATGCGGCGTAATTGCCATTAACCAGCCAAAAAAGGGGGTAGGGCATGCCCGCCAGGCGGGATTGGAGATGGCAAGAGGAAAATACCATCTCTGCGCAGATGGCGACAGCCTCTATCCACCCCAATATATTGAGCTGATGACCCGACAGCTGCAAAAGAGAGGTGTGGTAGGCGTATCGGCCCCCTGCAGCTTTCTGGCCGACGGAAAGTTAACCGCCCGTGAACTCTATTGGTACGAGTGGATTCGTGATCTTTCCGTCTTTTTCAGATCGCGCAAACGGCCCGAACTGGCAACCTATGGGGCTGCCTTTGGATTCATTACCCAAATTGGCCGCGAAATTGGCTGGCGAACCGATTTTAAGTTGGGCGAAGATGGTTATATGGCGGTTCAGCTTAAGAAATTTGGGAAGGTTAAGATCTTGATGAACAGAAAGGTGCGAATTCGCACCACCGCCCGAACACTAGACCGCGACGGGACGCTCCCAGAGATGGTAAAGAAGCGATTGAAACGGGAATTCGCACGTATCAAAATCTACTTCACCTCGCAGAAGGAGTATAAAGACACGCCGGATAATATGATTCCGAATGCTTAATACCTAACGCATGTCGCCTCCTAAAAAGATGCTTTGGGTCCTGCACGAAGGGGCCGCCGGAGGAGCTAACCTGGCACTGGGCGAGCAGCTTGCTATCCTGTTATCCGAGGGATACCGGATTACATGGGTATCGCCCAAACCGGGCCCCTTTTTAGAAAAGATGGCACAAAAAGGCATTCCCGGCCATGTGCACTTCTTCTATCTCTGGATACGCGCATTCGATAAGCCCAATTCGCAGCGGCTCCGGAGAACGCTTCGAAATCTATGGGCCTTTCTTCATATCCTGCGTTTGGTTGCCAAGTCGGATCTGGTCTGTTCCAACACGCTCTGCTCCCCCCTGGGTGCACTGGCAGCCCGCCTGCTTCGGAAACCCCATTACTGGTTTATCCACGAATTTGCCGAAGAGGATCACGGGTTCCGCCTGGCACTTCCCACTCCGCGAGCCTACCGTCTAATGGCCTCTTTATCTGAAAAGATCGTTGTAAACAGCCGGGCGGTTATGGAAAAATGGCTCCGCTATGTGGCTCCCGAAAAACTGGCGCTTCTCTACAATATTGTAGAGATTACTCCTTTGGGAGCTGCCCTGCCTCTTCCGTGCGATGGCACCTTGCGGCTCTTGATGCTGGGACAGATTAGCCGGGGCAAAGGACATTCCGATGCCATCCGTGCGGTGGCCCTGCTTAAAGAGAGAGGGATAAAGAGTTGTTTACACATTGTGGGAAGCGCATGGAATAAGCCCTATAAGAGCGAATTGGTTGCGCTGATTACCAGTCTGGGGGTAGAAACCCAAGTGGAAATACGCCCCCCGATCGATAAGCCGGCCGAACTTTTCAGGCAGTACCACCTCTTTTTGATGTGCTCTGTCTGTGAGGCCTTTGGCAGGGTAACCGTCGAAGCCCTCAAGTGTGGTGTGCCCGTAGTGGCCTCCGACACCGGTGGTTCGCCCGAAATCTTGGAAACAACCGGCGGAGGCACGCTTTATCGGCAGGGCGATCACACCTCATTGGCAGATGCCATCGTGAAAATGATGGAACCGGAAGCCTACCGCCAGGCTCAGAGCCAATGCAAGCTCGCCGGAAATTTTTATAATCAGGACACCGGAAGAGCCCAGCTGGCCTCGGTGTTTGGCTACAATAAAGGGTAATCCTCTACCGGCCCGTCCATTTCTTTAGCTTTGCCCGTGCCCTTTTTACAAACTCCAGCTGCCAGGCACGTACCTTAACCCAAAAATCGGTGGGATTATCCACCGAAATCCACGACTCCGGAAAGAGATCGGCCGTATTCGCGGTTTTAAACTGCCCGAACCACCGTTTGGGATAGATCACCACCTTATTCGGATTTGCGTTCAGCCAGGCACCCCACCAGGCAAATGTGCTGTTGCTGATAATATTGTGGGTGCAGAAGGTTTGAAGGTAGAGATCTATCAGCGGGGGTTCGTCGTCGACAAAGAGAAAGCGATCGCCTCTGAACCTCTTTTTGCACCAGGCAATATCATCGCTCACAATCAAAAACTTTCCCCCTTTGGGAATCCGCTCCATGGCTGCCTTGTAATAGCGATACGAACAGACCGGAAGGATATTGGCAAACCGCAGATAATCACCTCGCCGTACGGTAACTCCGGTTACCTTTTCGCGAAAGAGGAAACCATACTTTTGGCGGATGTACTGCAAGGTTTGAGGGTCTGCTTCGAAAAGATTGCGAACCACCTCTTCCTCGAAATATTTGGGCGACTGAAAAAAACCCTTGATAAACAGCGGCTGTTGCAAAGGAAGCGGTCGAAAATGGAAATGCGGCTCTTCATAGAGCTCAATGCCCGTTGGCTCCTCATCGAGGATGGTCACCTTTCTGAGCAGATTTTCACGGAACTGTTTCAGGTATTCCGGAATCAGGCAGAGATCGGGCTCCGTAAGCATTTGATAGCGGGGATATGCCGCGAACCCGCAACCCATACGGTGTGCCAGGGAGGCTCCGGTGGCAATCTGAAACAGATGGTTTCCGATTCGCGAACTCAGCTCAATGAAAATCATAGCGGCGTAACCCCTTTCTTTAAAATCAGATTACCATACTTGGCGGTTTCGCCGGTCATCACCACGGCAAAGGCCGAACGGGTACGCTCGTAGAAGGCAAAACGCTCCACCCGCTCAATCGTGGGAATCGGGGAGATAACCTTTCCGATACTTGCCCGGTATCCGGTCTCAACAGCAGGATCGAGCGTATCGCCGGGGGTTGCGGCCATCATTGCCAAAGGAGCAGGAACGTACGCATCGAGTTCGAACAGGGGAAGAATGGCCTCAATCAAGTCGGCTATCTTCAAACCGTCGGCACGAATCACGCGCCCATTGAACGATTCACCCGGAAAATGGGCGTCGGCAAGCACAATTTCATCGCCATGCCCCATACGGGCTAACACCTCCAGCAGCGTGGGCGAAATAAGGGGAGAGATTCCTTTTAACATAGATAAGCAAGGTTAATGAAACGACAAAACCAGAAAAGAGTGCATATTGAAGGCCGACAATGATTCGGGTTACACCTCGATACCCTTTTCTACCGCTTTAATCATCAACTCGCCAAACAGGGTATTGGCCCAGGCAAACCAATTTCGGGTAAACTTTGCGGGATTATCCTTATGGAACGATTCATGCATAAAACCGGTATCTCCGTCGGTATCACGAAGTTTCAGGATA
>JBFWIG010000214.1:0-4883 GCA_050256115.1 Bacteroidales bacterium
CTTTGTACATCATCCCCTCTTCTGCATGGATATTGAGTTGTTTGCGATCTATCCGTTCGGTCATGCAGTAGAGACCCTGATAACTTCCGTTAATGAGTAGCTCAACAAATCGACCCCGGGTACCGTTTCGGGCTTTGGGTTCGACCAAAGCGTAAGGCACAGTAGAGATGGCATTCCATACATCGGTGCTGAGGCGGTTGCGCATGCGGGCTTTGTCTACGTACATGGCGTCGAGAATCCAATCGCCATCGTCGCGCAACCCAAAAAGTTCGGTTCCCTGCAACACCTCTTCGTCGGAGTGGGGCATCCGAAACTCGAGTGAGTAAGACTTCTTCGCGGCTCCCTGTGCCATACCGCCCCTGATCTCGATACCCGCTCTGTGACGGGGAAGATAGTGTTCGGCCCGGTTGGTCTTTGCCGAAGGGTCTATCAGGGCCACAAAGCACTCAATCTTGGGTTCGTTTACTATGGTTCCGGCCACCTCCACCGACACCACAGGCAGAGAGGTAAGCACCAGATTTACCGATTTCCCGGCCTCTCCCAGACGATTTAGCGGTGTTACTCTCAAGCGCTTGCCCGGCCTGAAAAAAGAGAGGGGCGTGGCAACACCCCGAGGAATCTGCCTCCCCTCAATCCGGAAAGCAGAGATAGACCGCCCCTCGCCATCCAGGGTAAAGGTGGTGGCACCCTCCCGGAGCGCGTAGAAGTAAGTGGTATCGGCCACGTTGAGCGGACAGACCGCCCCCTCAATCTTAAGAGACGCAATCGTGGGTATTTCGGCAGCCGAAGTAACCGTTACCACATAAGTTTGCGAAAGCCCCGACGAGTCGGTAACCACAAACGATACCGGAGCATTAAAATTAACTGTCGACCCGGAAGAGGGCGAAACCGACGACCCCTGCGGCACCGTTATGGTGGGAATGGCCCGATCGATGGGTATTCCGGGCGGAAGGGAGAGCGTACCGGTAGATTGATCCTGATTAATGAGCACCGAGTAATCGCGATCTAAAAAGGGGTTCTTACTTTTCGAAAAGGTAAATTGCTGAATAACACGAAGATTCGGCAGAACCGTTACGGTGACCCGATAGTCGCGGGTTGTGCCGTTTTGGGCAGTAACGGTGAACCGGAGAGGTGCGGAGAAATTGTTAGGGAGGTGCGGTATCGGATCGACAGTAGCAAAAGGAGGCAGCGTTACACTGGCCTTCAGCGCAGTGAGCGGGGTGCCAAAAGGTACCGCTACCGCAATCTGCCCCGATGCATCATCTATCTGACCCAAACACGAAAAAGCGAGCCCCGGGTTATCGTTTTCCAGAAACGCGAACGAAAGCAGCCGATTCTCACCCGATTGGGGCTCATCCTTACTACATCCGGCGCCAAAAAACAACACCAGAAACCAAAACAGCACAGATACTACCCCCTGAAACCTCATTAGAAACGATTAGTTAATTCGGTAATTAGTTAATTCGGTAATTCGGTAATTCGGTAATTCGGTAATTCTCGCGCTTGCGCGTACTTGTCGTTTCGCGCGCCAGCGCGAAGCGCAGCACTCGAAGCGCGTCGCGCTTCGAAGCACCAGAGCACTAGGTTATATCGCCGCCACAATGTGTTCATATAGTATCCGCGCTCCTATCAGGATGAGGATGGCTCCACCGGCCAGGTTTACGCGGTTGCCAAAGCGATTGCCAAAACGGATGCCTATGCAGGTGCCTGCGGCACATATCAAGAAACAGAGTATGCCAATTACGGTAATGGCTAGAAAGATGTTGATTCTCAGCACGGAGAAGGAGATTCCTACTGCTAGTGCATCGATGCTGGTGGCCAGTGCTAATACCAGGAGGGTGAGCGGTTCGAAAGGATTTAGCCGTTGTACTTTATCCGGTTTTTTTAGACCTTCCGCTATCCCTTTGATGCCCAGAATCGAAAGGATGCCAAAGGCAATCCAGTGATCAACATCCTGTATCAGCGATCGGAAACTTAAGCCCAGTGTCCATCCCAAAAGGGGCATCAGTGCCTGTGCCAATGCAAAAATGAGCGCCATGGTAAGCACCCTGCGCTTACAGTATTTACCCAGAACAACCCCTCCGGTGAGAGCCACTGCCAGGCTGTCCATCGACAAACCCACGGCAATCAGGCACATTTCTAACAAAGACATGCAATAATAATTGGCTTAAACTTCAAAGATATAAAGAATGGCAATACAATAATGCCCGGCAGGGGCGCAAAGAATAGAGAAGAATGGCAAAAACTCTCCTTAGGTGGGAGGTTCGAATAGGGGAAAGTTGTAAGTTTGCATCATGATTAGCAAGAAACAGGCATTGCGTTTTATTCTGTTGGCCAACTTCATTCTGTTGGCCCATATTGCTATTCCCCATCACCACCATCATCATCTGCAAATCTGTTACGCGGCCGATTCATGCACCCATCAGCAGGAGTCCGAACCTCACGGTACAGCCGATTCGGATTTTGCCTGTTGTATGAGTGAGTTTGTACCCATCTCTTCTAACCCCTCTTTCAGGCTCTATCCCATTTTGCCTGCGGCTAGTGCGCTGCACCTTCCGCTCTTTCTGCTGCCCGAAAACCATCTCTGCAGGGTTGCGCCCGTTAGCCTGATTCAGGCCGGTCCGGCCCCTTTTCCCGACAGTTTCTATACCTCGATTGCTTCGGCTTCTATCGGGCTGAGAGCACCTCCCATCATCTAAGTTGTTTAGTATCCCGTTTGTACAGGCCCATTTTTTGGATGAGCCTTTGCGTGTTATATTGTTATATACTAAAGATTTAGAAGATGATTATGAGCAAGCATTTAATTCTTGTTGTTCTGTTTATTTGGGCTCTTTCGGCATGCCATCTTTCGCATTCGCATGGCGAAGGAGCAGGAGCAGGAGAAGCCGAACGCCATGGTACAACAGAAGCAGATCAGCATGGTACAACAGGAGCCGATCAGCATGGCGAAGGAGAAGTCGATGAGGAGGCGGAGAAGGTGCTGTTTACTGCATACAGTGGTGATTTCGAGCTCTTTGCCGAGGCCGATCCTTTGGTGATGGGTGATACCTCGTATCTGTTGTCGCATTTTTCGACTCTGCCTCATTTCAAACCTCTGGAAGAGGCGAAGATAACCCTTCTCCTTACCGTTAATGGAAAAGAGAGCCGGCAAACTGTAGCTGAGCCCTCCCGTAAAGGGATCTGGCGGTTTGCGATTCTGCCCCAAGAGGCCGGCAAAGGCGCACTTCGGTTCGAAGTGGAGAATCAAAGCGGTCACTATGCCATTGAGGTGCCCGATGTCACCGTCTACCCAACGCACCGGGAGGCACATGCGGCTGCAGAAAATAGCGTTTTCTCAATGACAAACAGCACGGTGTTTACCAAGGAGCAGTCGTGGAAAATAGATTTTGCCACCGATTTTCCGAAAACGGGTTCGTTTGGGCAGGTGATTAAAACCACGGGATGGGTGGAGGCGGCACCGGCCGGCGAAATGGTGATTACGGCCAAATCGTCGGGGGTGGTGTTGTTTCCGTCAATCGCTCCTGTTGCGGGAATGGCGGTTCGGTTGGGTGAGACGCTCTGTACCATTTCTGGTAAGGGCTTTATCGACAATAATATGGATGTGAGATGGCTCGAAGCCAAAAGCCATTTCGAGAAGGCCGCAGCCGACTATGAGCGTGCCAAAACGCTTGCGCCCGACAACATCGTTTCGGAGAAAGATCTGCTCACCGCAAAAACAGCGTACGAAACCGCAAAAGCGCTGTTCGACAACCTGAACCAAAACATTCGCGAATTGGGTCAAACCCTTACGAGCCCCCTGTCGGGTTTTGTAAAACAGCTCTTTGTGGCCCAGGGGTCGTTTGTAGAGGTGGGTCGGCCCATTATGGTGGTTTCGCAAAACAAAATCCTCACGGTTACTGCCGATCTGCCTCTCCGCTATGCCTCGTTACTCCCCTCGATAGAGTCGGCCACCCTTCGCAGCCACCCCGACAGCGCTGCCTACTCCTTAGAAGCGTTAAACGGCAAGGTGCTGTCGTATGCCAAAGCGGCTACCCCCGATAACCCTTTACTGCCGGTAACCCTTCAGATAGAGAATAACGGCCAATTTGTGGCGGGCAGCTTTGTAGAGCTGTTCCTCAAAACCGCTGCCAGCAGCGATGCGCTCACGGTACCTGTTTCGGCCCTTCTCGAAATGCAGGGACTCTATTTTGTATGGGTTCAGATTACCCCCGAACTGTTCGAAAAACGAGAGGTCAAGATTGGCGGAACCGATGGAATATGGGTAGAGATCAGGCAGGGCCTTTCGGCCGGCGAGCGCATTGTTACCCGGGGTGCCATGCCCATTAAACTGGCTCAGGCAACAGGTTTGTTAGATCCCCACTCGGGTCATGTACACTAATTGCGGTTAACATGCTGAACAGTATCATAAAATTTGCACTGAGCAACAAATATCTCGTGTTGTTGCTATCGGTGCTGCTGGTGGTTTTTGGGACGAGAACCGCCACAAACATGGATGTAGATGTATTCCCTGATCTTACCGCGCCAACAGTGGTGGTTATGACCGATGCGCACGGGATGGCCTCGGAGGAGGTGGAGCGCCTGGTTACCTTTCCCATAGAGACGGCCGTAAATGGGGCCACCGATGTGCGTCGCGTACGATCGGCCTCCTCGCAGGGCTACTCTTTTGTTTGGGTAGAGTTCCGATGGGGAACCGATATCTTTAAGGCCCGGCAGATTGTAAGTGAGAAACTGGTGGGGATAGCTGCCCAAATGCCTTTAGGGGTGGGGCAGCCCCTCCTTGCGCCGCAATCGAGCGTAATGGGCGAGATCTTCTTTGTGGGCATCCAGAGCGACAGCACCTCTATGATGGATTTGCGAACCCTTGCCGAGTGGAACGTGAAGCC
>JBFWIG010000215.1:0-4869 GCA_050256115.1 Bacteroidales bacterium
TGAACCGTATCTGCTTCGAATCCAATTGGCGTTGGGAAGGTTGATACCCAACGGAGAAGCAGGGGCACAGTCGCCGCCCAACATCACAACCGAAATTACACTGGCGGTAACACCCTTCACCTCCCGCTTCTTAAATGCCTCATCTATCGGCGCATTCGCTTCGAACCAGGCCGCTTCCCGGCTTAGCGCCTCTGTACGTTTTGAAGCCTCGCGGTCTTTCACAAACACCACCGACTCCCAAGAGGCCTTTCTGCCCAATGGATCGCCATACACCTCGATAAAACCATTAATAGAATCAACCGAAAGAGCGGTTTCGGCCACCCACGCCTTATTGTACTCATTAAATGCCCTCAGATCGCCCGATTCGTAATAGCGGATCAGCCACTCCAGGGCTGTTGCCTGCAAAGGTGTCTCGGCCGATTCGGCCGCTCTCAGCAGCCAGTGGGTAATACGCGCTATCGCTTTCCCGTACAGCCCCCCAACCTTATAAACCGCCTCGGCAAGGCGACCGTCGGGGTCGCGATAGAGAAGCGAATTAAGGCCATACCAGAGGGGTTCCTCCTCCTCGCGGGTCATCGCTTCGTAAAAGGCCACGGCTTCTTTCTCCGATACGCCCCTGTAATAGTTGCACGAAGAGGCCAGTAACCTGTCGGAACCGATCTCTTTGCTAACCGATTTGGGGGCTCTTTCGGGTCTGAACAAGATATCGCACAGATTCTCCCAGGCGGTCATCGACACCGGTGGCTTACCCCCTCCCATATCGAATGAATAGGTTTGGTTCAGCCAGAGAAGCTTCTCAAAAACTTTCGATATTCGAGCCATCTTCTCCAAATGTGCAGCCGTGAAACCGGGAACCAGCTTGTCGCCCGAATTGTGGTGGTGAATCCCATTGGCAAACCAGAATCGCTTGAGAAAAAGCTCCAGTTCCTGAAAACCCGGCAATTCTGGCCGGTTTACACACCCCGTGTAGATTGCCTCCAGCGCATGCCGAACCATAAGATTGTACCGATAATTCTGGGCATAAAAGATATCGCGGCCACAAAGCGCCGCTTCAGAAAGCGCATAAATCAGATGCAAGGTTCTGGGCGAAAGCGCAGCAAGCGGAGGCAGCGCATAGCGAATTATAGAGATATCGGCAAACCGATCGATAACCGAAGGGGTGGATTTCATAGGATGAGAGAGCAAAAGGTACAACCATCTTTTTCTTACCTTTGCAAAGGTAACCTCAAATATAGAGAACATCCCGATGCAAGAGGCCATTCGAATCATTTTTATGGGAACCCCCGAGTTTGCTGCCGCCTCGTTGGCAGCCCTTCTCGACGCGGGAAAAAAGATCGTTGCTGTGGTAACTGTCCCCGACAAGCCGGCAGGCAGAGGACAACAGATACGTCAATCGGAGGTCAAAGCGTTGGCGCTTACGCGTAATCTGCCGGTTTTGCAGCCAGAAAAACTGCGCGACGAAACCTTTCTGGAGGAACTCCGAAGCTTCAATGCCGACCTCTTTGTGGTTGTGGCCTTCCGGATGCTTCCCGAAACCGTCTTCACCATGCCCCGTCTGGGCACTATTAACCTGCACGCCTCTCTCCTGCCCCACTACCGGGGTGCTGCTCCCATCCAATGGGCCATCATTAACGGCGAAACCCAAACCGGAGTCACCACCTTTTTCATTGAGAAAGATATCGATACAGGCGATATCATCTCGAGCAAACGGGTACGCATAGAAACCGACGATACCGGAGGTACCCTTCACGACAAATTGATGGTTACCGGTGCCACGCTCTTAACCGAAACCGTTTCGAACCTGGAAAGCGGCATCTATGCCACCATCAGCCAGGCGCTCCTCGCTCCGATGGGCAGCCCCAAATTGGCGCCTAAAATTTTTAAAGAGGATTGCCTCATTCACTGGGATCGACCCCTCAACGAGGTTCGCAATTTTATCCGTGCCCTGAACCCCTATCCGGGGGCCTTTTCGCGCGTCGTCACCGACAAGAGCCGCGAGTTGTCGCTTAAAATCTTTGGTGCAGAGCCCATCCCTTCGGAGAGCACACCTTCCGGCCCTGGCAGCGAACCCCGTTTCAGAGAGGCCGACCACAAACCGGGAACCCTCTGTGTTACCGACAACGCACAACTATTAATAGCCACCCAAACCGGCTGGCTCTCCATCACCAGCCTCCAACTGGAGGGGAAAAAGCGGCTCTCTGTTTCGGAGTTTCTTAAGGGAGCAACGGGCCTGGATAAGTGGGTAATTAATGGTGAATGGTGAATGGTGAATGGTGAATGCGCTGAAGCGTGAATACTTTGATGAAGAGATAGTGCTCTGGTGCTCTGGTGCATCGCGCTGACGCGCGAGTGCTCAAGTGATGCGCTGACGCGCAGTACTCCTTGCGCGAAGCGCAGCATTAGAGCTCTCGAAGCGCTGCGCGCTTCGATGCACTAGAGCACTTCATTTCGGGCTACGTATCACAGCGCAAAAATAAAGGGTGCCCCAAAAAATGAGACACCCTCTGTATAAAAAGATACGGCGTAAGGCCGGAAACCCCTACTATTCCAGCACTTTGAGTTTGATATTGCGGAACCAGATGTCGTCGCCGTGATCCTGAAGGCCGATGAAGCCTTCTTTGTTGGGTCCACCGGTATTCAGGAACTGCTCCCATCCGTTGAACTTACTTTCGGCAACCATTTTGGTCCATTCGGGGGTCCAGAGATGGTATTCAACCACGTTCTCGCCATTCTGCGAATGAACAACTGTTCCTTTGTAAACCATAATCTTACCGGTATTCCATTCGCCAAAAGGTTTCTGGTTTTGCGGTTTGGCAGGGATAAGGTCGTACAACGAAGCCGACATGCGGTTTCCATCCTTGCCCAATTTGGCATCCGGGTGGTTGGCGTTATCGAGCACCTGATATTCGGGCGAGGAGCGATAAATCGGTAACGAATCGATCTCTTGAGCAAGGTAGAAAATACCGCTGTTGCCCCCTTTCGACACCTTCCATTCGAAGGTCATTTCAAAGTTAGAGAACTTCTTATCGAAGATAAGGTCTCCGCCATCTTTGGCACCGGCTTCGCCCGCGCCCGAACCGGAAATCTTAATGGCTCCGTCTTCAACCGACCATGCACCGGGAACAGCGGTCTTGCAATAACCTCTCCAACCGGAGAGATCCTGTCCGTTAAAAAGAAGAATCCAACCCTCCTCTTGCTCCTGTTTCGAGAGCGTGTTGGGTTCGGCCGGGGCAGTGGCACAAGAAGCCATTCCCAAAACAAAGGCACCGATAGTAAGGGTAGTCACAATT
Organism: Bacteroidales bacterium; assembly: GCA_050256115.1. Lineage (GTDB taxonomy): Bacteria > Bacteroidota > Bacteroidia > Bacteroidales > UBA4181 > JAQVSH01. The sequence goes on from JBFWIG010000215.1 coordinate 3,291, forward strand.
TTGTTCATAAGCAGTAAGAATTAGATTTCTACATTGAGTTTGCGACGCAAATTTAAAAAATATGAGAGTAAATAACAGGGTATACGAAAAAAAAGGGGTTGTCCGTTCCGACAACCCCTTTTTTGTGTTACGGCATGGCCGGCAGCGACCACGGAGCACGATAATTGTGCTTGATAAGGCCGTCGGCAAACTCACGGGCACCCATCTCAGGAGTATAGGTCTTGTTAAAAGAGGGATGACCATCTTTAATGGTAAAACCATCATTGATAACCGTTTTTATCTTGTCGGCATCGGTAATATTGGTGAACTTCATATTTTCACCATCCCACTCCAGCTCCTTATTCAGTGCCTGCAGACGAACAGCAAGTACGCCCATCACTACCATCTCGTTGAAAGGACCGGCTTCCGAAAAGTCGGATGCGGTGGGCACGCGGCTTTCGGCACTCTCTTTACAGGCACGAACCCAATCCATCTCATGGCTCAGGGTTACTTCGCGCAACACCTTGGGGGCACTGGGTTTCCGACCCGAGAGCAACCAGGGATTAACACCGTAGCATCCGCAGAAGAGGGTATCTTTGGTACCGTGGAAAATCACACCACCACCCTGATCGTTCATATCTTTTCCGGCAGGGAATCCATCGGGCATCATCGGCCTCAGACCACCATCGTACCAGGTAACCTGAACTTCGGGCATAGCCACTTTAGGCATATTCTCGCGGGCAGGATAGGTTAGGCGAACCATCTCGGCAGTGGGGGCACAATCGGTAAGCAGAAGGGTAGAGCTACCCTGAACCTTAGTGGGATATTGCAATTTAAGCGACTTGAAAACAGGATGCAGAATGTGGCAGGCCATATCGCCGAGCGCACCGGTTCCAAAATCCCACCATCCGCGCCAGTTCCAGGGGTGATAGATATTGTTGTAAGGACGAAGAGGTGCCGGGCCTAAGAAGAGATCCCAATCGAGCGTATCGGGAATCTTATGCTCCTCTTTGGGAACATTAAGACCCTGCGGCCAGATGGGGCGATCAGTAAAGGCCTCAACCTTGGTAATCTCGCCAATTTCGCCATTCCAGATCCATTCGCACGTTTGACGAACGCCGGCACCGGAACTGCCCTGATTACCCATTTGGGTGGCCACTTTATATTTGGCAGCCAATTTGGTTAACAGACGCGACTCATACACCGAGTGCGTTAACGGTTTCTGAACATATACATGTTTTCCCATGGTCATTGCGGTAGAAGCAATGATACAGTGGGTGTGGTCGGCGGTAGCAACAATAACGGCATCGATCGATTTGCCCATTTTGTCGTACATCTCACGCCAATCCTTGAAGGTCTTTGCTTTAGGATAAGCTTCGAACGTCTTAGCAGAGTACTTAAAGTCGACGTCGCAAAGGGCTACGATATTTTCGGTATTAGCCACTGCGCGAAGATTCGAAGCGCCCATGCCCCCCACACCCACAGCAGCAATGTTCAGTTTATCGCTAGGTGCAGTATGACCCAACGATTTTCCCATTGCCACACTGGGAATAATGGTAACACCGGCAGCTGCCACAGCCGATTTCCCCAAGAAATTTCT
>JBFWIG010000216.1:0-4861 GCA_050256115.1 Bacteroidales bacterium
TGCTGCGCTGGCGCGCGAAAAAATGGGGGTCCAATCGGCCAGGGCTGTCGGGATGTTGAGTAGATGGTTGGTCTGTTTTAGGTTGTTCATTGAGTAGCGTATGCTGAGGAATTTCCGATTTTCTTTGGCTAGTTGAGAGGGTAGCGAATTCCATACATTTTGGATCCGTGCAATATCAACCGGGGCTGCATATTTGGAGAAATCGAGTGTGTAAAGGTCCAGGATGTTTTGTAAGACATTTTCCACGGTTTGTATTCCCTCGTTTCCGAGTAGCGCTGTTACCGCATCGGGCATGCCTCCACATATGAGGTAACGCTTATATTCAAGCGCCAATTTGTGCAGAATGATTTCGGGTAGTGGCTCAATCTGTTTCAGGCTGTCGACATAAGTGAAGGTTTGAGGATCGGAAGCCCGCAAAAACTCTTTAAAGGTAATGGGGTACATCCGGAGGAGTTGAACTTTTCCGATCGGAACCGACATTTTTTTCTTGCGAACCGCTACGCCTAATAACGAACCTCCCGCTCTTTCCATTGCTTGAGCTGCTCGATGATATCACGCTGAATCTTCATGCAAACACGTTTTATGTGCGGTTTATGTGTAATTTTATCACATTATACGCACGAAACATTGGTAAAGATAGGGATAATAATGGTTAATGATTAATTAATGGTTAATGGTTAATCTTTTCAAACGCGCAAGTGCGAAATAACGCCAATCCTCTATTAAAGTTTCGCGCTTGCGCGTGCTAATTCATTCACCATTCACCATTCACCATTCACCATTCACCATTCACCATTCACCATTAACCATTAAATGTCAGTGTCAGTTCGCTTCTGAACTGTTTGTCGGCTTGTTCGATGTGGAGGGTGTATTGGCCGGGGAAGGTGAGTTCGAGGCGTTGTTTTACGTTGGCGATGCCTACGCCGCCGGTTCGGCCTTTGGAGGTGGCTATTTGGGGGGCAACGCTGTTTTCGGTGAGGAGGTGGAGGGTGTTGTTGCGGAGGGTGAGTTCGATGCGGATGTAGCCCTCTTTGTTGGCTTCGATCCGGCTGTGTTTGAAGCAGTTTTCGATGAAGGGCTGGAGGATCATGGGGGGGATCAGGGCGTGGGTTTGCTCAATCTGTTTGATGAAGGTTACGTTGCGGCTTTCGCCGATGCGCATTTTTTGGAAGGAGAGGAAGTTTTCGATGTATTGAACCTCTTTTTCTACGGGCACTTTTTCGGCAAGGCAGTCGTCGGTTACGTAGCGGAGCATGGCCGAGAGGTGGAGGATGCTTTCGGCGGCGTTTTCGTCGCGGGTGTATACCATGCTGTAGATGTTGTTGAGGGCGTTGAAGAGGAAGTGGGGGTTGATCTGCGATTTGAGGAATCGCAACTCCATTTGGCTCTTTTCGTATTCGAGCTGCGCCGCCCGTTGGGTCATCTCTTTGGTTTTGGCCATGGAGTGCTCTATGGTGGCCATAAAGTAGGCCGCACCCAGCAGAATGGTCGATTTGAAGATGGGGTAGATGAGTTGGTTGTTGCGGGGGAAGTCGTTTACTACGATATGGGTAAAGAGCCAACGTTCAAAGGCTACGGTTCCCCAGGTCATGATAATCAGGATGATGGAGGAGATCAGTACGTAGGCAAATTGGTTGCCTTTGTCTAGGTATCTTGGGATCAACACTTTCTTGGCCAATAGGGTGATCAGGAGCATTCCGGCAATAGAGAGGGCCGATAAGATGGCCGAAGCCTTTATGTCGTAGCGCGAACCGCCAATGAAGAGAAAGAGGTAGATGCCTGTCCAGACCAACAGGTCTATGCTATTGGCCTTGAGACGTTGCAGGAGGGGGTACTTTGCCATACGTTGTTTCAGGGTTTGTTGGCAAATGTAGGTTCGGGGGGCTTTGATTTCCATTTTTTTCAATCAACAGAGTGCTTTTCTCAGCCAAATGCGGGGTGGGGTTTTGATTGAGATTCTCTGCGGTTTGGTTGAATTTTTTTTGCAGCCATGCAGCTCCGGTGCACTTTTGCGCATCCTTTTGGGGCTGAGAATGACCCATCGTGTTAACAAAAATAGTCAATTCATGAATAGCATGTTGTTTAGAGTTTCCCATTTTGCAGGGGTGTTGCTGTTTCTGTCGGTTTTCGGGCTCGAAAGCCTTAAGGCCGTTGAGGCGGCCGATACAGTTTGGCTTTCGCTCGATGAGGCGGTGGCGAGGGCCCTTACGAATAATACCGGCCAGCGGGTGGCTTCTCGTGAGGTGGAGAGATGGGAGTGGGCCCGTAAGGAGAGCCGCTCTGCGTTGTTGCCCTCTTTTTCGGCAACAGGCGCCTATAACCGGGTGGTGAAGAAGCAGGTGATGGCACTCACTATGGGCGGAGAGACCAACCGGATTGCGGTGGGTACGGCAAACTCCTATTATGGCGGGTTTAATTTTTCGTTGCCTTTGATTGCGCCCACGGTATGGGAAACGGTGAAAAAGGCCGAGCTCGATATTGAGGCTGCCGCGGCGGCAGCGCTGGTTTCGGAGAATGCGCTGGTTCAGCAGGTTAAGCAGGCCTATTTCTCCATTTTGTTGGCGCGTGAGTCGAAGCGTGTTTTGCAGCAGGCTTACGATCTGGCGCTCTATAATGCGAAGATGGTTTCGGAAAAGTATACTAACGGCCTTGTTTCGGAGTACGATAAGTTGCGCGCCGATGTGCGTGTAAAGAATCAGAAACCGCCTCTGGTAGCGGCAGAGCTCTCGGAGGCTTTGTCGGCCATGAAGTTGCGTGTTTTGATGGGCGATAATCCGGAAAGCGCCATTCTGTTTACGGGCTCCATTGCCGATTATGCAAAGGAGATGGTGGCCGTTGCCGATGAAGGGGAGTTGCTCGAAAAAACGGAGAATAGTCCGGAGTTGTTTGCGCTCGATGTGCAGAAACGGCTGCTATTGCAGTCGGAGAAGATGGTGAAGGTGGCCTATCTGCCCACGCTGTCGGCATCGGGTAACTATCAGTGGACCTCTCTGAATGAAGATTTTAAGATAGGCAGCTATCGGTGGACCCCATACAGTACGGTGGGTTTGTCGCTCAATATTCCGCTGTTCGACGGAGGGCAGAAGGCTATGCGGATCAAGCAGCTTAGGTTGTCGGCCGAGAGTGTCGACGATCGCGCTGAGGAGTTGCTGCGCGGGCTGAACCTTGAGGTGCAGAGTGCTTTGATGAGTATGCAGAACGCGCTTGAGGAGCTCGAATCGAACCGGGCCGGAGTGGAGGGTGCCGAGAAGGCCTATGCCATAAGCACCAAACGGTACGAAACGGGAGCCGGTACGCTGCTCGAGCTGAACGATTCGGAGATGACCCTTACGCAAAGCCGGTTGGCCTATCAGCAATCTATTTATAGTTATATGGTGGCAAAATCCGCGCTCGAGAAGGCCACCGGAGAGTATGTCAATCTCATTGAACCCCTTAATTAATCTGTTTGTATGAAGAATCTTGTGTCACTGATTTCGGTTGTTGTGCTTTTTGTTTGGGTTGTGGCTTCGTGCGGCCAAAAGAGTGCACAGAATAGCTCTTCGGAGGCTGCTCCTGAGGCTGTTCCGGTAGAACTGGCCGAAGCCCGTTTGGTAAATAGCCTTCAGACCGCCGAATTCGCGGCTACGGTCGAGGCGGATGTGGTGAATAAAATTGCCCCCGCGATGGCGGTGCGTATCGATAAAATTTTTGTAGAGGTGGGTCAGCAGGTTAAGGCCGGTCAGCGTTTGGTGCAAATGGAGCAGTCGTCGCTGATTCAGGCCGAAACCCAGCTCAAGAACCTGGAGGCCGACTTTGTGAGGATTGATGAGTTGTTTAAGGTGGGCGGGATTTCGCGCGCCGAATGGGATGCAAAAAAGACCGCGCTGGAGGTTTCGCGTACGGCCTTTCGCAATTTGCAGGATAACACCTATCTCTCCAGTCCGGTTTCGGGGGTGGTTACGGTCCGTAATTACGACAATGGCGATATGTATTCCGTCTCTAATCCCATTTTGGTGGTGGAGCAGATTACGCCGGTTAAGTTGTTAATTCATGTGTCGGAGTCGTACTATGCTGTGGTTAAGAAGGGTATGTTGGCCGATGTGCGCCTTGATGTGTATGGTGAGGAGCTCTTCGGCGGAACCATATCGCTGGTTTACCCCTCTGTAGACCCCACTACCCGAACCTTTCCGGTGGAGGTAACGCTGCGTAACGCCGATCAGCGAATACGTCCGGGGATGTCGGCAACCGTCCTCTTGAACCTGGGCCAGGTGGAGCGGGTGGTTGTCCCTGACAGAGCCATTGTTCGCCAGAGCGGCAGCGGAAACCGCTACGTGTTCCTCTTCGATAACGGGAAGGTGTTGTTCCGCGAGATCTCCATAGGCCGCAGGGTCGACTCCGAATATGAGGTGCTTTCGGGCCTCTCGGCCGGCGACAAGGTGGTGGTGTCGGGGCAGAATAGATTGAATGAGGGAACAAGTGTAATTGTGCTTTAATGCGCGAAGCGCATTAAAAGCAAATGGTTAATGCGCTGCGCGCAAAATGGTGAATGGTTAATGGTGAATGGTTAATGGTTAATGGTTAATGGTTAATTATCAATAAGTTAGAACACGCAAGCGCGAAAAATCTCCACATCTCCAAATCGTCTAATTATCTAATTATCTAATTATCGAATTATCGAATTATCAAATTATCGAATTATCAAATTATCGAATTATCAAATTATCGAATTATCAAATTATCGAATTATCACATTGTTTTTCTTTTGATTAAATCGTGTTAAGATGAGTATATATGCAACTGCTGTAAGGCGTCCGGTTACCACGGCTTTGTTGTTTGTGGCGGTGGTGATTTTGGGTCTTTTTTCGTTGAGTCGGCTTTCGAT
>JBFWIG010000217.1:0-4860 GCA_050256115.1 Bacteroidales bacterium
ATCGCCAAACATCTTCCCGATAGAGTCGCCAAAGAAGAAGGTGAGCGAATCACAGGCTCCCTGCACATCGTGCCGGAAAAATTTTACCCGGCCGTAGGCATTCAGTCGTCTCACATCCACAATACTGTCGGGGATTGTTTGAACAACGGCAGGTGCAACCACTTTCAGGCTGTCGGCAGCAGCGATAACCACCGGGGCTGTCAACGAATCGGGCGATAGCACTATTTGCAGGCTGTCGGAAAGTCCCGGGGCTAAAACGGATAAGCTGTCTGGTTGCAGATGTTGAACGGATAAGCTGTCTGTTTGCTGCAGCAAGGCAGAAATCGTTGACGAATCGGGTTTCGGGGGCTTTCGAACAAAGCGAAGCTTCTCCATATCGGTACGGATGGTATCGGCATGCAGGAAGAAGGAGTCGGGCCCCTCATAGTAGATCATCAGGGCTCTATCGGTCATAAGCAGATGTTCGGGCGATTGTCGGAAACGGGTGAGATGGCTCTTTCCGATTATGCGTTGTGTGGTGTCGGTAAAGACCACATTAGAGCGGGCGTATCCGCTCGAATCGCGCGTGCTGTAAAAGAGAGAGTCGCCGGTAAGGTGATAACTCCCGGTTCGGACATCGACTGCCGTGTGAAAGAACGCGATAGAATCGCGGGCATGAAACCATCCCCCCTCACATCGGAGGGTATCTTTTTCGATGAGTCTGCTCAAAATGGAGGGCCCGAAAAATTCGGAGATGGCACTATTAGTGTCGTAGTTTAGGGTGTCTGTCAGCATTTCGTAGCTTTCGTTTACCACCCTTACATTACCATGAAACCAGGCATACTCGTCGACAGTGAAAAATTTGCCCTCTCTACTGGTTAGCGTATCGGTATTGTGCACCAGTTTTCCACCTGTATTATAGTAAATCTCCTCATCGAGCATGTTGTAAAATAGCCTGTCGGTGGTGAGCTTTGCCTTATCGTTCCAAGCCTCTACGTTGCCCCAGATTTCGGCCAAGCGGGAGTTTTCGTCGTACTTCAGATAGTCGCCCTTCATCTTCTCGGTACCCCGATCGCGGTGAATCCGGATATTACCCCAGGCATCAACCCACTGTTCTCGCTCATTGTAATAGGCTGTGTCGCAAAACATCGTAACCGAGTCGTGGGTAAGCACCACATTCCCCCGAAACTGTACAATGTCGGGATCTAATTTGTTGTCGATCCGCGTTTCATCGGCATGAATCAGTTTCAGCGAGTCGCTCTGTTCCTGTGCGTAGATTCTTGTAATTCCAAGTATTAACAGAGATATGACCGCAAGAAGATGGAGAATCGGTTTCGGCATTCGGAAAAAGGCTATTGGATCCACCCGGAAAATTCGAAGTTGCAGTTTTGGAAGGCAGGGTCAATCTTAACATGGTTAGAGGCTACCTTGGTTTTTAGCCACTCAAAGAAGATACGCTGTTTTTTGTTGGCAAGCGCAAGGTCCTGAAGCATGTTGTAGTCATCACGGGGGTTGGCCTTATGCGATTCGGTTTTTTGCCCGATGCGGATGATTTTGAACATAAGTCTGCCTTTTTCATCTTTCGAAGCAAAGGGCGCCGAAATTTCGCCGGGTTTAAGTGTGGCCAGGATATTACGATCGGCAGCGTCGAGCTCCTTTTCGGTAAACCAGGTGCTGCCAAAATCGGGACTCTCACGGTTAAGGTTAACCATCAATCCACCATTGTACCGGCTGTTTTTCTCTTCCGAAAAGATCGATGCTGCCTCTTCAAAGCGTAAGGTGTCGGCACGAATAAACATGGCCACCGAATCGAGCCGTTCCATCGCTTTCCGGATCGACTCAGCATCGGGCTTAGGCTTGAGCAGAATGTGTCGTGTGTTGCACAAATCGCCTTTTCGTTCTATCAGTTGGATAATATGGAAGCCGAACTGCGACTCCACGATTCTGGATACCTCACCCGGTTTCAGAGCCCAGGCTGCTTTGGCATATTCGGGGTCGAGATTCGTTTTTTGGGAAAAGCCTATTTCGCCCCCGTTAGAGGCAGAACCATCTTCCGAATAGAAAATGGCCATACTGCTAAAAGCTTCGCCATCGAGAATTCGCTTGCGAAGCCCGAGCAGTTTCTCTCGTACTTCAGTAATGGTTTTTGCTTCGAATGGGGGATACATGGCAATCTGCGCAATAGAGATCTTTCCCGGGATTACCGGAACGCTGTCGGCATTCAGTTTGTTGAACCACTGCCGGACCTCTGTGGGGGTAATGGTTACATCTTTGGTTATCTCCTGTTGCATTTTGTCGGCCGTCCTCCGTTCTTTAATGGCCTCTTTCAGCTCTTCGCGAATCTCGGAATAGGATTTTCCATAGGCTTTTTCCAGATTATCTCGTGTGCCAAACTCTGTCATATAGTAGCCCAGCTGCTCGTTTAGCATCAACTCTACGCTGCTTGCCTCTATCTCCACGCTGTCTATTTCGGCCTGCGTAACCAGAAGTTTCTGGATGAGGAGTTGTTCCAGTATGTAGCATCGTATATCTATGTTGGCATCCATATTGCTTCTCCGCATCTGCTGATACTGCATCTCGATGTCGCTCTGTTTCACCATCTGTTTGCCAACCGTTGCAATAATCCGGTCTATAATGTATCCCTGGGCAAAGGCGGCTGTACCCGCTGTAAGGAAGAGCCAAAGGATTAAGAGAACTTTTTTCATTTTTGTTCGGGTTGGTATATCGTAAATAGTTTTTTGTTCAGGGCATCTTCATATAGCTCTCTCTCCAGATGAGTAGAGAAGGCCATTTTCCGTTTGTTGAGTATCAAGTCGAGAATCTTCTCTTTAACAGAGGCAAAGGGTGCAATATCGCCTTTAACAACAATCTCTTTCATGTGAATGAGGTATAAAAAGTTGTTGTCTTTGTATTCAATCACATCTACCGACCGAAAGGCAATCATAGGGTCGGGGAGAAGTACCGGCCACTCTGTCTGCAACCGTGATCCGGTAATCCAGGCGTCGTCGAAATCGATGTATTTAATGGCGTATAGCGAACAGTAGTTAGAAACCTCGTCTATGTCGCGGTCGGAGGTGGATCCGAACTTTACCCGGATTTTTTCTACATCGGGTGCCGCGAGGGGGAGTTTGGCAAAGACACCGCGAATCACTGTCTCGCTGAGTACGAAGTCGGCTTTATGGGCTTCGTAGTGTGCTTCCAGTTCGTAGGGATAGACAACTGTGTCGAGCCTCGACCGAATCATCTGTTCTTTGTATCGGTAAATGAGAAGCGAGGTTCTATAGGCCTCTATCTGACGCGAAATGTCCAGCTCGTCGGGTGGGAGGTTTAACTGCGCCTTATCCAGCAATAGTTGGGTGGTAATCCACGTGTCGATATAGGAATTTGCCAGCTGGATACTGTCTTCTTTCGGAATTCCTTTGGGAACGATTTCAGAAATATCGCTGGTATACAAATATTTGTCGAATACTTTAGCCACCGGTTCTCTGGCAACTTTTTGGTTCCAGGGTAATCGTTCTACGATCTCTCCACAACCGACGAGCCCGAAAAGCAGTAAGATAAGTAATCTGTGGCAACCCATTGCATCCATTAATGAGGTGGTAAAACTACGAAAAAAAAGCCTGTTAGCGTGCGATTACGGCCTTCTGTTTTTGGCCGTCTACGTATATGTTAAGGGGAGACGCAACCTGTACGTGCCGTAAAAAGGTATAGTTGCCGATATGGGGCATTGCATCGAGCATGGCCCACTGAACCAGATCTTGGGGTGAGTTGTGTTGAACCGAAAAGTAGCCGACACGCATGGAGGTGACGTTATGGAAGAAGTGTGAACCGAGAGAGGCGTCGAGCGGGAAGTCGGGCAGACTGGTTTCGACTATCACCTTTGCATGCGAAATTTGCGGCCAGGTAACGGGAATCCCGATAAAGCGATCGCGCGATCCCCAGCGTCCGGGCCCTATTAGTATATATTGGCGATTTTCGCTGATCATCTGTTTATTCACGCGATCTATCTCTTCTGCCATCTCGAGGGTTCGGGTTTTGTCGAACAGGCCCGGCACAACATAGATAATATCGTAAATATTTTCTATGAATCCGTTTCCCATGGCGAGCGATGAGAGTACTAGTGCATCTTCCCGGTTTACCTCTCCTTCCGGCAAATCGGTTATGCTGCGTTCAACCCGGAGGGGTTTAATCTGGAGAAGATAGAAAGAGGCCTGCTGCGAAGCATCAAGTTGCAGATCTATGGCAAACTCAATCTCCACAGCACTGCCCATGGCCTCCCGCACAATGTCGAGAATTACGTCGAGGGTATGGGCAAGCGGGAGATAGTTGTACTTCAATATGTTGGCAAAGTTAATAACACGCGGCCCCGCCTTATCGAGACCCGGTACAATACGTTCGTTTTCGGCATCGTATACCGAGGCGCAGTGTTTCAGGGTGCCATGTTTCTCGGCATCGTAGATGTCTATTTCGGTGAGTCCGGCATACTCGCCCTCACGGTACATATCGGGCTCTTTTTTGGTGAGGTCTACCACGAGCACACGAGTTTGGGTATTGCGCACCTGTTGATCGAGCGAGATTCCTTCCAGTGTGGGGTGTTTGGGAGAAAAGCGATAGGCCTTTCCCGCCTCTACCACATATTTTCCAAGTCCCACCGCCAGGGTGGCGCATCCATCGTCCGGGGTTGTGTTGGCAAAAGGATAAAAGTTGTGCGACTGTGCGGTACCACTGATATGGGGATAAAAGTAGTTTTCATATTGTCTGCCCACCAGATCCTGCAATACTACCGCCATCTTTTCGGTTTCGGCATTCCGATTTATCGATGAGAGGTAAGACTGGATAGGCGTAGACCAGGCAGAGGCATAGACCAGCTTCACTGCATCG
>JBFWIG010000218.1:0-4852 GCA_050256115.1 Bacteroidales bacterium
TTCCAAAAGCACCCCCTTCGTCAGGGGGCAATCGATGGGTCGGTGATTATAGAGCGAATTGTGCCGTCGATTGCCGAAGCGGAGGTGAACCCCGATGAAGCCTACCGGCTTCGAATTACGCCCGACTCGGTAAGGATAGAGGCCACCACCGAGGAGGGGATCTTCCGGGCACGACAGACGCTGAACCAGATCATAGCCTGCGGGAACGGTAACACCCTTCCCGTGCTGGAGATTACCGACTGGCCCGCTTTTCGGGTGCGCGGCTTTATGCATGATGTGGGGCGAAGTTATATCTCTGTAGAGGAACTTAAAAAACAGATTACCCTGCTGGCACAGTTTAAGATCAATCTTTTTCACTGGCACCTCACCGAGAATCAGGGATGGCGGCTGGAGAGCAAACGCTATCCGCAGCTAACCGACCGTAGCAGTTTTAGCCGCCTTCCGGGCAAATACTACACCATTGCCGATGCAAAGGAGATAGCGGCACACTGCAAGGCAAACCATATGATGCTGATCCCTGAGATTGATATGCCGGGTCACAGTGCCGCTTTTGTACGGGCCACCGGACACGATATGCAATCGGCCCAAGGGATGAAGATTCTGAAGGATTTGATGGAGGAGATCTGTACGGAGGTGTTCCCCGACGCACCCTGGATCCATATAGGCACCGACGAGGTACAGTTTACCCATCCCTCCTTTGTGCCGGAGATGGTGGCCCACATCAGAGGGTTGGGCAAGAGGGTGATTTCGTGGAACCCGGGATGGAAATATGCCCCCGGTGAGATCGATGCCACGCAACTCTGGAGCTACCGCGGCAAGGCTCAGCCCGGCATTCCCGCCATCGACTCCCGATTTCACTACATCAACCACTTCGATGCCTTTGGCGATATTGTGGCCCTTTACAACAGCAGGATCTACAACACTCAAAAAGGGAACGATGACATTGCGGGAGCCATTCTAGCCATTTGGAACGACCGTATGTTGGAGGATGAGGCGCAGATTATGCTGCAAAACCACTTCTATCCCAACATCCTCGCGCTGGCCGAACGGGCCTGGCGGGGCGGTGGTTCGGAATATTTCGATAAGAAGGGTGTGATTCTGCCCACCGACCCACATGATTCCGTATTCCGCTCTTTTGCCGATTTTGAGCGGCGAATGCTCTGGCACAAAACGAACACTTTTTCCGGCATCGATTTTCCCTATGTAAAGCAGACCGATATCCGGTGGTCTATCACCGACCCCTTTCCCAACGAGGGTGACCTCAGCGCAGAATTTCCTCCTGAGAGGGCGCTGAGCGACAGTTTTATCTACAATGGGCAAACTTACGGCATACATCCCGCAGTGGGCGCCGGCATCTATCTGCGTCATGTGTGGGGTACCACCGTTCCGGCCTTTTTCGCTGAGCCAAAGGAGAACCATACCGCTTATGCCTGGACCTGGGTGTGGTCGCCCCGGAAGCAGACCGTGGGTCTCTGGGCCACCACCCAGGATTACAGCCGCTCCGAGAGCGATTTGCCACCCCCGCAGGGGGAGTGGGACTACCGAAAGAGCCGCATCTGGCTCAACGACCAAGTTATTATTCCACCCAAGTGGGAGAACAGCCATACCCAAAAAAGTAACGAAATCACCCTGAAAAATGAGAACTTCACCGCCCGAAAGCCTCTGCCGGTTCAGTTGAAGAGGGGGTGGAACAAGGTACTGCTGAAACTGCCGGTGGGCAAATTCAGTACACCTGAGGTACGATTGCAGAAATGGATGTTCAATTTTGTATTTGTCACTCCCGACGGGAAGGATAGGGTAGAGGGCTTGATCTACAGCCCGTTAAAGAGCGATAAACGCACTAACAGCCATAGTCGTTTCAACCAGAGCCATGTTTTCTCGATGGAGAGTCTGTCCGACACCACCTTACACGAGGGATTGGCCGGCTGCTTCTTCGGCAAACAGGACAACTGGTTGATCCTGGCCGGCGGATCCTCTTTTCCGGAGGGTAAGCCGTGGGAGGGGGGCGTCAAACAGCTCTCCGGACGGGTCTTTGTCTTCGGGCAGCAGGCCGATGGTAATATAGACCTCCTATACCAGGGCGATGACCTGCCTGTACCCCTGGCAGAGGGAGCTTATGCTTCGGTTGCCGGAGGTATACTCTGTATGGGCGGCCAGACACCTGAGGGAATTACAGCCCATTGTCGGCTACTCTCGTTTAATGGTGTATCGGCTACTGCCACCTCATTCCCATCGCTTCCTCTACCCGTGAAAAACGCTTCGGCCACCGTGATTGGCACCCGGGTATACCTGCTTGGGGGTGAACTGGCAGATGGCACTTCATCCAACCAGTTTCTGGTACTCGACACCTATAATCTGCAGGACGGCTGGCAACCCCTTGCGCATTTCCCGATCGCGGTTTCCGGGTCGGCCATCGCCGCCCAACAGGACGGCGAGGAGATTTCGCTCTTTGTTTTTGGTGGTCGAGCTAAAACTACTGCTGAGCGTACCTCCTTCTTCTCCTCGGTATACCATTACCGCCCTTCCCTGGGCAGGTGGGTTCAAAAGCGGGATATACGGCCGAAAAACGGATCGGCCACTCCTCTTGCCATGGCCGCTGCTTCGTCGGTGGGCGGATCGCACATTCTTCTCTACGGTGGCGACACAGGAAGTGTTTTCGGCCGCGTAGAGGCGGCGATACACCGGGGCGATCGCCAAGCGAGAGACGCTCTTTGGCTTAACCATCCCGGGTTTAATCGGCGGATACTACTCTACAATACCCTTACCGACACATGGTTTGTGGCCGGTGAGACCACCCGCGATCCGGTAGCGGTTACTGCCAATCTCTCCGACGGAAATAGCGTTTACATAGCCGGCGGCGAGATCCGTCCCGGTATCCGCTCACCCTTCATCACCCTTCTCTACTACACCTCGCAGCCCCTTTTCGGGTGGTTAAACTACTGGGTGCTTGCCCTCTACTTTGGGGGGATGTTGCTGTTGGGATTCTTCTTCATGAACCGGAACAAGAGTACCGACCACTTCTTCAAAGCGAGCGGACGTATCCCCTGGTGGGCCGCCGGAATCAGTATTTTTGCTACCACCCTTAGCGCCATCACCTTCCTCTCCATTCCTGCCAAGACTTACGCCACAGACTGGCGTATGCTTATCTTCAATCTTACCATCATCCTGATAGTGCCGGTAGTGATTCGCTATTTTCTCCCCTTTTTCCGGCGGTTCAGCTTCGATACCGCTTATGCCTACCTGGAAGAGCGGTTCAGCCGCAACGTGCGCTGGCTTGCTTCTACCCTCTTCGTTTTTTTTATGGTGAGTCGCATTGCCATTGTCTTATTCCTTCCTTCGCTGGCACTTAACGCAGTTACCGGATTTGATATCTATCTCTCTATCATTATTATGGGTGTTGTTACCATTGTTTATAGCACCAGTGGCGGTATGGAGGCGGTGGTCTGGGGCGACGTAATTCAAGGATTTATTTTGGTCTTCGGAGCTCTCTCTGCTTTCATCTTCATGATTATGGGTATTGAAGGGGGATTGGGGGAGTTTTGGCGTACTTCGATAGCGTTTCACAAGTTTCACACCTTAGATGTTCGGTTCGATTTTTCTCAGCCCGTATTTTGGGTGGTTCTCATTGGTGGGGTGGCCAATTCGTTGATTACTTACACCAGCGACCAGTCTATTGTGCAGCGGTATATGAGTACCAAGGATGAGAAGGCCACCGCTCGCAGCATCTGGCTCAACGGCATCCTGAGTGTGCCGGTTACCATCCTCTTCTTCCTGATTGGTACAGGTCTGTTTGCCTTTTACCACGACAATCCTTCGCAAATGATGGCGAGCAACCCCAATATCGATTCGGTCTTTCCGCAGTTCATTGTTTCGGAGATGCCAACGGGATTTGCCGGCTTGCTTATCGCGGCTATCTTTGCCGCAGCCATGTCGACGCTCTCTTCTAACATTAACTCCTCTTCGGCAGTAATTTCGTCCGACTTTTTCAAGACCCTCTTCCCACACCTGCCTTTTACCTCGCAGATGCACGTAGCCAGATGGTCGGGCATTATTTGCGGGCTGTTGGGGCTGGGTTTGGCACTGGTGTTGGCCACCTGGAATATCGCATCACTCTGGGATCAGTTCAATACCTTTCTCGGACTGCTCACCAGTGGTGTGGGCGCCCTCTTCATCCTGGGGATCTTCTTTCCGCGGGTGGGATCGACCGCCGCCCTTACAGGAGTAGTAGGCGGACTGGCCATTCTGCTATGGATAAAGGCTAACACCCCAATCTCTTTTCTGCTCTATGGTTTTCTGGGAATGGTTGCGGGAATTCTTATAGCAGTGGCCGTGAGCTACCTGCTGCCCAATAAGAAGAAGATTGCAAACTACACTTGGCAGGGGATGAGGAGATGATGTGATGATTTGGAGATGTGATGATTTGGAGATGTGATGATTTGGAGATGTGATGAATAATTAAATAATAAGCGTATGCAATTCGAAAAGATTAAAGGATTAATTGTAGCCCCTTTTACCCCATTCGACAAGAAGGGGGAGGTGAACCTGAGTCCGGTGGCCGACTATGCCGATATGTTACAAAAGAATGGTCTGAAAGGCGTCTTTATTAACGGCTCCTCGGGCGAGGGCTATATGCTCACGGTGGAGGAGCGTGTAAAGTTGGCCGAGAAGTGGATGGTCGTTGCGCCAAAAGGGTTTAAGGTGATTGTGCATGTGGGTTCTACCTGTATTAAGGATAGTTACCGCCTGGCACAGCATGCGCAGGAGATCGGTGCCTTTGGTATTGGTGCCATGGCCTCTCCTTTTCCTAAAGCAGGAAGAGTTGAGGAGTTGGTTAAGTATTGCGAGGAGATTG
>JBFWIG010000219.1:0-4769 GCA_050256115.1 Bacteroidales bacterium
GGAGGGTGTTGATCTCTATTTCGGAACCTTTGCCAAATCGATGGCCGGAATCGGCGCCTTCATTGCGGGCCCCGAAGCCATCATCAACTTCCTGCGCTACAATATGCGTTCGCAGACCTATGCCAAGTCGCTTCCCATGCCTATGGTAGAAGGGTTACTGAAGCGGCTCGAACTGCTCAGAAACTGTCCCGAATTGCGTGAGCGTCTCTGGACCATTGCTAATGCACTGCAACAGGGCTTTCAGAAAATGGGTTTCGACACCGGAAAAGGAGGCTCGCCCGTTACACCGGTAATGATGAAAGGCACCGTTCCCGAGGCCACTAACGTGATTCTCGATTTACGCGAAAACTACAATATTTTCTGTTCGGTTGTGGTCTATCCTGTTGTACCTAAGGGTATGATTATGTTTAGAGTGATTCCCACGGCCGCACACTCACTGGATGATGTTGCCATTACCCTCAAAGCCTTTGCGGAGGTAAAAGAAAAACTTGCAGCCGGAAAATACGAAGGCGATCAGGTTCGCATGGCCTAACGAATCCGACCCCTTCCCCAAAAAGGCCGTCTCCGCATGGAGATGGCCTTTTTTGACCCACTATATCGCAAACCGTTATGTTTAGCTTTCTGTCGCTCCGGATTATAGATATTGTCGACATCCTGTTGGTAGCCTATCTGATGTATCAGATCTACCGGATGATCAAGGGCACTGTGGCTATGAACATTGCCATCGGCATTGTGGGAATCTATGCCATCTGGCTCTTTGTAGAGGTACTTCAGATGCAGCTGATGAGTGCCATATTCAGGCAGGTTATGAGCCTGGGAATGATAGCGCTGCTCATCCTCTTTCAGCAGGAGATCCGTCGTTTTCTATTGATGGTGGGGTCACGATATCTCTCACGGTATAAGCAGTCGATCGAAAGAATTTTTTCGCACGATGAGCCGCAGGCAACGGTAAAAATCAACACCATTGCCCGAGCCTGCGAGGAGATGGCACATACCCGTACAGGTGCGCTGATTGTAATGACCCGCGAATCTGATCTGCAGGCAGTGGTAGAGACCGGCGTTGTATTGAACGCCGAAACCACCGGCCCTCTGCTCCTCAACATCTTCTTTAAAAACTCTCCCCTTCACGATGGTGCGGTAATATTGCGCAAAGGCAAAATATATGCTGCACGCTGCATACTTCCCATAACCGAGAAACAGAACCTTCCGGCACACTTCGGAACCCGTCATCGCGCTGCTGTAGGCATCACAGAACAGACCGATGCCATAGCCCTGGTTGTCTCGGAAGAGACCGGCAAAATCTCACTCGCCGTACAAGGAAAAATCCTCTACGGCCTCGAAGGACGGGAACTGATTCAGGAGTTGGAGAAAAACCTCAGTTATTAATGGTTAATGGTTAATGAATTAGTACGCGCAAGCGCGATAAATTATCCCTTATTTTTCCGCGCTTGCGCGTATAAAATAATTCACCATTTGCGCGTCAGCGCAGCACCAGAGCACTTGAAGCGCATGAGCGCTTCGATGCACCAGAGCACTCGCGCGAAGCGCAGCATTAGAGCACTTGCGCGCAGCGCATTCACCATTAACCATTAACCATTATTGCGCGCAGCGCATCATCGTCCTGCTGCTTTAAAAAACCGGTTCCAGCGGATGTTGGCCGGGAAGGATTTTTCTTTGTCGAGCGAGAGCCAGACTCTGCGGGGCGCTCCAACAATATGATCTTCGGGCACGAAACCCCAGTAGCGGGAGTCGAGGGAGTGGTCACGATTATCGCCCATCATGAAGTAATAATCCATGGTGAAGGTGTAGGAAGTTGCCTCCTTGCCGTTAATCAGAATGGCAGATGATGTAGAGGAGGTTTCGAGCCGATTTCCTTCGTAGGCCGAAATAATCCTGCCATAAAGGGCAAGGGTAGTGTCGTTGAGTTGAACGGTAACCCCTTTTTGGGGCATAATCAACGGACCGAAAAAATCTTCATTCCATGTATAGGCCGGATGGTGCGGAAAGATGGCCTCGTTGTAAAAACCGGCCCTATTCAAAACCCGCTCAACACTTTTCACGGAAGGAATCTGCCTAAGTGCCAATGCCGCAGCCTCTGTGAGAGGCACGATGTAGCTGTTCGAAGATTCTGCAACCAGGTCGTCACGATAGATACCCAGATTCTGCAAAGTTTTGGGATTAAGCCGGGCACCATCGGTAACCACACGGTAATCGAACTGAATGCCGGGAAAAGCCTCCTGAGCCTTGCCATTGATAAAGACCTTCCCCTCTCTTACCTCAAGTGTGTCGCCGGGAAGGGCAACGCACCGCTTTACATAATTATCTCGACGGTCTACCGGACGCACCGTAATATCGTAATTCTGACGAATATAATCGCGAGCCCTGGCTTCAAACCAACCCGCTGTCCGATTGGTTCCCGGCTGCGATTCGTTGCGAAACATCGAGCTGTATTGCAACAACACCCCATAATAGCTTTCGTTGGGCAGCTGAAGAATCACCGTATCGCCTTCCGGAAAGTTAAACACAACAATATCGTCACGCTTAACATGGCCAAAACCCAATAACCGTTTATAGGGCCATTGAATCCACTCCAGGTAAGATTTGGAACCCAGCGTTCCGGGAAGCGTATGTTGCATAAATGGCAACGAGAGGGGCGTGTTGGGGAGTTTGGGTCCATACTTGAGTTTACTCACATAGAGATGATCGCCAATCATAAGCGTCTTCTCCATAGAGCCGGTGGGTATCTTGTAGTTTTGAAAAATAAAAATATTGATCAGCGAAACCACTACAACCGCAAAGAGCAGTGCATCAATCCACTCAACCACAAAATTACTCTTGCCGTCTCGCCGTTTCCAGAAGGTCCAGTTTACCTTTTTGAGGAGATACGCATCAACGATAATCGGACAGAGAACTAACAACCAGGCCGATCCAACCCAGATCACAAATAAGAGAAAGAGCAGCATGACTGCTGCAAACTGAAACAGCTCTTTCCGTGAATAACGAGGAGTAGAGGGGTCCGACCCTTTGCTCTCCTTTACCGAACCCTTCATATGGCAAAATATCAGTGAAATAAAACGTCGTTCATGGTAAATACACCGGATTTTCCGGCAAGGTACTCCGCAGCCAAAACAGCACCTACAGCCAGCCCCTTCCGGTTGGCTGCGTCGTGCGTAATCTCAATGGCATCACAATACGACTCGTAATGCACCGTATGAATACCGGGAACACTCCCCTCTCTCACCGAATCTATCCGAAGCACGTCGGGCGAAGATTGCGATTGCGACTCCCACACCGATTTCCGGTCGATTGCCTTAAGCACCCCTTCGGCCAACGTAATGGCAGTACCGCTGGGGGCATCTAACTTATGTATATGGTGCGTTTCGGAAATCTTTACATCGTATTCCGGAAAACGGTTCATTAGATGTGCCAGATAGTCGTTCAATTTGAAAAAGAGATTCATCCCCAAACTGAAATTGGATGCCCAAAGCATCCCTCCCCCCAATTCGTGACATAAAGCCTCGGCAGCAGGAAGTTGATCCGACCATCCGGTGGTGCCGCATACAACGCGAACGCCCGCTTGTAAACAGCGGGTCACATTCCCGCCGGCAGTATGGGGCCGGGTAAACTCAATGGCAACATCGGCTTTTCGAAGATTCTCGGGGGTAAAGTCGTGAAGGTTATCCACGTCGATGGTAAGTACAACCGAATGGCCACGCTCCTTTGCAACGGCCTCTATCTCATGACCCATCCGGCCATACCCTATCAGTGCAATCTGCATATTGTTATAATTAGACCCGGTCGGCTACGCTCAGGTCACGGTTAATATAATCGTTGTAATTTTTTATAACCCGATCATACTTTGTATCGAAAAGAGGCGAAGAGATAACAAAGTCGGCAGTTGAACGAGAGCAGGCAGTAACCACATTGTAAAGAACGGCAATACGCAAAAGCGCCTTTACATCAACATCATGGGGCTGAGGCTGCATGGGATCCCAGAAAAAAATGAGCAGATCAACATCACCATCCGAAATGAGAGCTCCCATCTGCTGATCACCGCCCAATGGCCCCGATTTCAGACGCGTAAGGTAGAGGGTACGGGGATCGTTATTTTCAGCTTTCTTCTGCATGAGTGCCTCCTCAACCATTCGGCCGGTAGTTCCGGTACAGATAAGGCGATGTTTCAATAAAACCTGCCAGTTCCACTCTACCCACTCAATCATATCGTTCTTGCGGTTGTCGTGCGCGACAATAGCAATGTTTTTGATTTTATCCATAACTCGGAGTTTTGTTGTTACTTTTGCCGAAAATCGTGCAAATTTACTATAAATGTCAAACCCCACCCGTTTCCGGCGCAAAATTCTCCTTTTAGGGCCGATTTTCCTCCTCTCGCTGGCACTTCTGCTCACGGCATGGCACCTTTGGCAGAGGGTAACGGCCCCCAACGTAACACTGGGCAGAAAAACGGAGGTTTCACTCTACCTTCGCACCGGAACAGAATTCGCTGAGGTGATGCAACAGCTAACCGACAGCGGATGGCTTACCCGACCCGCCTGGTTTGCATGGACCGCCCGCAAAATGAACTATCCGCAACAGATAAAACCGGGACACTATATTCTTCGCGAGGCTATGAGCAGCAGGGAGCTCACAAACCTGTTACGTTCGGGCCGGCAAACTCCCGTAAAGGTGGTATTTCACAATATCTACGCAACAACGCAGCTGGCAATAATCGTTGCCTCGCAGATAGAAGCCGACTCACTTTCGCTCATTAC
>JBFWIG010000220.1:0-4769 GCA_050256115.1 Bacteroidales bacterium
TGTGACAATTTGAAGATGTGACAATTTGTAGATGTGACGATTTGGAGATGTGACGATTTGACAATGTGACGATTTGGAGATGTGACGATTTGAAGATGTGACGATTTGGAGATGTGACGATTTGAAGATGTGACTATTTGGAGATGTGACGATTTGAAGATGTGACAATTTGAAGATTAGAGAACTGTGCTTTAGTGCTCTAGTGCATTAGTGCTGCGCTTCGCGCAAAAAAAAGTAAAGAGATAAATGCGCAAGCGCAGCTCGTGGCGCGCAACGCAGCACCAGAGCACCCGCGCGAAGCGCAGCACCAGAGCACTCAAAGTGCATTTGCACTTTGAAGCACCAGAGCACTAGCGCGCCAGCGCATTAACCATTTCGCGCGTAGCGCATTAACCATTAACCATTAACCATTAACCATTCACCATTCACCATTACTATATGAAGCCCTTCCTCTCCCTTCTTTTTCTCCTCCTGTTTGCCGGTTGTGCGGCATCGGGTGTGCATTCTGTTACTTCGCCAAACGGTGAGTTGGTGTGTCGCATAGAAGCCGGTACTAAAGGTGTGGCCGATGCTATTTACGCCTATTCGGTAACCTATAAAGGCCAGGTGGTGGTGGCTCCCTCTACTTTCAGGCTTGAAGCCGAAGGGGTTGATTTTGCCGGCCCATTTACGGTAGAAAACACAGAGTTGGAGAGCGTCACGAGTAGATGGCACAATCGGTTCGGCCAACAGGATAGCATTCCGGATAACTATACGCAACTGACGCTCTTTTTGAGCCGGGGTACCGAAAAACTCCGGGTGATTTGCCGGGCGTATAATGAGGGGGTGGCTTTTGCCTATCAGGTAACAGCTGCCGGGACGCGCGACTCGCTTACTATCATCCGCGAGGCGATGAATTTTGCATTGGCCCCTGCCGACTCCTGTTGGGCCACCTATACGGCACAGGGTATCTACAACAAGATTCCTGTGGGCCAGATAAAAGATGGTTGCGAACGCCCGCTTGTGGTGGAGAGCGCAGGCGGAATTACCATGGCCCTGGCCGAAGCCCAGCTTGTAGATTTTGCCCGCATGAAGTTTGGCCCCGATACGCTGCTTTCTCATGCTGTGGTTACCCAACTGCATGGCCCGGTGGTTAAGGCGTTGCCTTTTCAATCGCCCTGGCGGGTGGTGATGGTGGCTCCCAACGCTGCGAAGTTGCTGGAGCAGAGCTATCTGCTCGAAAATCTGAATCCTCCCTCTGCTATTGCCGATGACTCTTGGATTAAGCCGGGAAAGGCACTGCGCGAAACTACCCTCACCACAAAGGGGGCGCTGTCGGCCATCGATTTTGTGGCTCAGCACGGCATGCAATATGTTGAGTTCGACGCCGGTTGGTACGGACCTGAAAATAGCGACTTTTCGGATGCCACTACCCCTACGCTCGATGAAAAACGGTCGAAAGGCCCCTTCGACTTGCCTCGTATTCTGAGTTATAGTAAGGAGAAGGGGGTGGGAATCATTCTCTATGTGAACCGTCAGGCAATTGAGCGGCAGCTGGACACGCTGCTGCCCCTCTATCGCGATTGGGGTGTAGCCGGCATTAAGTATGGTTTTGTTTCGGTGGGTAACCAAAAAGTGACGCGATGGCTGCACGAAGCAGTGGCTAAAACTGCCCAATACGGCATGATTGTAGACATTCACGATGAGTATCGCCCCACCGGATTTTCGCGCACCTATCCCAATCTCCTCACCCAGGAGGGGATCAGAGGCGATGAGGAGAGTATTCCCAATTCGCACACCCTTATTACCATGTTTACCCGCATGCTGGCGGGTGCCGCCGACAATACGGTTTGTTACTATAACAGCCGTGTTACGGCCAAGATGGGGTCGCACGCTTCGCAACTGGCCAAAACGGTTTGTCTCTTCAGTCCGCTACAGTTTCTCTATTGGTACGATAAGGCGCCTCAGGCTCCGGTTAAGAGCGACGGATTGTGGGGCGACACCAGCACCATTGGCGAGGAGCCGGAGTTGGAGTTCTTTGACAAGGTGCCTACGGTATGGAATGAGACCCGGGTGTTGCATGCCGATATTGGAAAGTGTGGCGTAATTGCCCGCAGAAATGGCAGTAACTGGTTTATTGGGGCTATTAATAGTGAACAGCCCAGGGCGCTCAAAATAGCCTTCGATTTTCTGGAACCGGGAAAATCGTACAAGGCAAAGTTCTACTCCGACGACCCTTCGGTTGAGACCCGTACCCACGTGCGAATCGACGAGAAGACCATAGAGAGTACCTTTGTCTATGACCTTTCGCTGGGTTCGAACAAGGGTGTTGCTGTAATGATTGAAAAAATCTAATAATTACTTGTATGAAACAGATGCTTGCCTGGCGATTTGTGATTGCCTCTTTCCTTCTACTGCCTTTTACCTATGCATGGTCGGCCGACAGTGAGGCCACATTGGTGCATCCCGGTATTTTGCACAATGCCGAGGCGTTGCAACGTATCAAAAACCGGGTGGCCGAGGGGAAGGAGCCCTGGAAATCGGCCTATGCGCTTTTTGCCCGTGACCCTCGTGCCTCTATGGAATATAGGGTCAGGGGGCCTTTCGAATATGTTTCGCGGACGGGAGCTCGTCCGGGCGAACCCAACCTTCACAAAAAGGATTTTGAAGACGACTGTCTGGCCGCCTACTACAATGCCATGCAATGGATTATCACCGGCGATAAGGGTTATGCGGCCAAGGCGATGGAGATTCTAAACGGTTATGGTTCTACCTTAAAGGGTATCATCAATGTAGACAAGGAGTTGATGAGCCCGCTCTGCGGTTTCCTTATTGTGAATGCCGCCGAATTGATCCGTTACTCCGATGCCGGATGGGAACCGGCCGCGATTACCCGTTTTGAACGGGTGGTTCGCGAGGTGTTCTATCCTGTGATTGAAAACTTTGCCACATTTGCCAATGGCAACTGGGATGCCGCATGCATTAAGGGAATGATGGCCTTTGGGGTCTTTTTGAACGATACCGCTATGCTCAACAGGGCGGTAAACTACTATTACCGGGGCGAAGGCAATGGTCGACTTACCTACTACATCATTAACCAGGCCGGACAGTGCCAGGAGAGCGGACGCGATCAGGCCCACACTCAGTTTGGGTTAGGGTGCCTGGCCGAAGCATGCGAAGTGGGGTACAACCAAGGATTAGATATGTACGGGGCGGCAGAGAATCGGCTGCTGGCTGGATATGAGTACACCGCTAAGTATAATCTCGGATTCGATGTTCCCTTTCAGGAGTGGCTGGATCGCACCGGCAAATACCACCACTTTTCGATAGCCTCGCACGATCGGGGCAAATTTCGGGGAGTCTTCGAGATTGTGCTGAACCACTATCAGAACCGGAAAAAACTCAACCCCTTCTACTCTCGCATGGCCGCCGAAAAGGTTCGGCCCGAAGGTGCTCCCTGGACAGCCGATCATCCGGGGTATGGAACACTCCTCTTTTATTAATGATGAATGGTGAATGCGCTTCGCGCGAAATGGTTAATGGTGAATTAGTGCTCTGGTGCTTCGAAGCGCGTGCGCGCTTCAAGTGCTGCGCTGCGCGCAAGTGCTCTAGTGATTGGGTGACGCAGGGGTTAGCCGTTTGGATGAACTGCCTCAGCGACATTGGAGAAGTTGGGCGGGGACCCATCGCTCTCAATGAACGCTAAAAAGAGGAGCTGTTTGAGCGAAGCGAGTTCTCCTCTTTTAGTGAATGAGAGCGTTAATGGGTCGCAAAACTTATCATGTCGAGGAGGTAGTTACATCCAAGTAGGCAGAATATAATGGTGAATGGTGAATAGGCGCTGCGCGCGAGTGCTCTAGTGTTCTAGTGTTGCGCTGGCGCGCGAGTGGAATAGTGATGATGGATAAGTGATGAGAATGTATAATAGAATAGTGGGTTTGCTGGCGGTGGGTTTGCTGGTGGGTGGTGTGCTGGTTGTGGTTTTGGCGGCTTGTGCCGGAAAGGGAGAGATTTTCCGGTTCGATCCGCAAGACAGGATTGATGCTGCTGTGGTAAAGAGTGTCGAAACGTTGAGTACGCCCTGGGCGGCCGACAGTTTGCCGCGTAATATCCTTCAGGGGCAGAGTGGCTGGAACCGGGTGGGAATCCACGACTGGACCAGTGGCTTTTGGCCGGGCGTGCTCTGGTATGCCTATGAGGCTTCGGGCAGGGCTGATCTTCTGGAATATGCCCGAAAGTATACCGAGCCGCTCAGGGGTGTGCTCTCGGTGCCGGTAGATAATCATGACTTGGGTTTTATGTTTTTCTGTAGCTATGGAAACGGATACCGACTTACGGGCGATGAACATTACCGTAAGCTATTGCTCACTGCCGCCGATTCTCTGGCCACGCTCTTTAACCCTAAAGTTGGGTCGATTCTTTCGTGGCCGGCTATGCGGACCAAAATGAACTGGCCCCACAACACCATCATCGACAATATGATGAACCTCGAACTCCTCTTTTGGGCTTCGAAAAACGGAGGGGGCGCACATCTGGCCGACATCGCGGTAAAACATGCCGAGACCTCCATGCGCACGCTGGTCCGACCCGATTACTCCACCTTTCACGTGGCTGTTTTCGATACCACCGACGGTCGTTTTCTGAAAGGGGTTACACATCAGGGGTATGCCGACAGCTCCTTTTGGGCCCGCGGACAGGCTTGGGGTATTTACGGCTTTACCATGAGCTTTCGGGAGTCGGGCAAGATGGCCTTTCTTGAAACCGCCCAAAAACTGGCCGACCGTTTCCTC
>JBFWIG010000221.1:0-4761 GCA_050256115.1 Bacteroidales bacterium
ATCGAACGTATTTTTCTAACAGAAAAGAGTTGGTTAAGTATGGCCCGGAAGGTATTTTTTGAATCAGAATGGGGCGCCCAAAAGGCACAGGTTCATTATAATCTAATCAAAGAGCGTTTGGTGGGGCTTGGTCGGGGAGGCAGTATTCCGTTTCCGGATGCCGATCGGTATAATGGATCATTGCAATTGTTGCTTGTGGCAAATCACTTTTTGCAAAAAGGGGGCGATTTAGCGTATCAAGCGTTCATTAAGATCCGGCAAACAAGTCCTGATGTCACATTCCATATTGTTGGAGGAGACCCCGGAATAGAAATTCGAAATACCCCGGGTGTAGTCTATCATGGGTTCCTTCGGAAGGAACAACCTGCCGAATTACAACAATTGGTCCAACTGTATGCCGATGCCTTCCTGCTGTTGCATCCTACAAGAGAGGATACCAATCCGTTGGTAATTACGGAGGCGGGTTACTTTGGATGTCCGGCCATATCAGTCGATCGGTTTGCCATTCCTGAATTGATCCGTAATGGAGACACCGGGTTTCTTCTGAAGGTGCTGTCGGTAGAAGGGTTGGTATCCACAATAAGAAGGCTTATTGATGATAAGGAGGCCTATATTGTAATGCGGAACCATGTTTTGACATACTCCAGATCCCATTTTTCTTGGGATACGATTGGGCATAGATTAAGAGATACTATCAAACTGTAAGTCTATATGAAACTCCTTTACATTGGCCAATTCACCCCCGGAACCACCTCCCGCATGCGGGGGGAGACCCTCCGATCGGTGCTGAAACCCGAACAGTTCGATGTGGCCGATATCCATATTCCCTTTTTCAGCACATCCAGGCTCTTTCGCTCTTTAGGCTTTCGGTTCAAAAAGGGGCCTTTGATATGGAAGATTAATCAATATGTGATGGCGCAAGCCGGCTCGCATTACGACCTGATATGGGTTGATAAGGGGGTATTTGTTACTGCGGAAACGCTGAAACAATTGCGCCAAAGAGCCACAACGTTGGTGCACTATACCCCCGATACCGCCTTCTATGAGAATAGCTCGGATCATTTCTTTCGTGCCTTGCCTCTCTACGATTATGTAATTACTACCAAATCGTTCGATTTGGAGAGATACAAACAGTTGGTTGCCGTTGAGAAGATGCTTTATGTGCCGCAAGGGTTCGATAAAACACTACACTATTCGCGGAATCGGTTCGAGGATAAGGAGCCTTATGTGGCTTTTATCGGGTTAAACGAACCCTCTCGCGAGCAGGTGGTTACCGCTCTGTTGCAGAATGGCATTCCGGTACGCCTGGCTGGAAAGGGGTGGCAGCGCTATGTGGCCAATAATCGGCTCGAGGGCCTTGAGTTTTTGGGCGAAAGTCTGGTAAGTGAGGCTTACGTAACGGTTATCTCCGAGGCGATGTTTAGTCTGGGATTGCTTTCTAAACGTTTTCCCGAGTTGCATACCACGCGTACCTTCGAGATTCCGGCCTGTGGTACCGCGCTATTAACTGAGCGGAACGCAGAAACGGCTCACTATTATTCAGAAGATGAGGTCATCTTTTATGAAACACCTTCGGATTTAATAGAAAAGATACGTTACTATTTGTCGAACCCCTCCGAGTTGAAGGCGCTTACGCTGCGCGGGTACCAGAAAGTGCATGCGCAGGGATTTGATTACCAGTCGCAATTGGCTTTGCTCTGCGAAAAGATGGGGCTCCGATGAATAAGACGAAAATCGCCATTCTGCATCTGTTGCCTCTGGAGTATTATCCTCCGGTAACCAATCTGGCCGATCTGCTTGCAGAAGTGCCTGATGCAAAGGTATTACTCCTCTCTTCGCACAACCCGGCAGGAAGAGAGGTGTATCGCAACAGCGGTGTATCCATCCGGCGGGTGGTCTATCCTGCCTACGTAAAAGGAGCACTCCAAAAGCTTTTCGCCTTTCTCTCCATGTTTTTTTCGACTACGCTTGCGCTGATCCGTTTCAAGCCCGAAGTGCTGCTCTACTATGAACCCCACTCTGCCTATCCGGCTTATCTCTATACCCGCTTTCTGTCGCGCAAATCGCGTCTTTTTATTCATTATCACGAGTATTATGCCCCGGAGGAGTTCTGGGCACCCCATATGCAATCGGTGCGTTATTTTCACCAAAAGGAGTGTTCCTGGTTGTACCGGAAGGCAGAGTGGATTTCGCAAACCAACCCTCGGCGGCTGGAGCTCTTTGCCGCCGACTATCCCTTTATTCCGCGTGAACGGCTCCATACCCTGGCCAACTACCCGCCCAAAAGTTGGTATCGGAGAGCTCAATCAAAAAGCCCTTCAGAAAAGGTCCGTTTACTCTACCTGGGGGCGCTCTCGTTCGAGAATACCTATATTCGCCCCATGGTGGAGTTTGTACTGGCTCACCCCGATATAGTGCAATTGGATATCTACTCCTATAATATGCACAGCGATGTGGCGCAATATCTTATCTCACTGCAATCATCTGCAGTCCGCCTCTTTCGGGAGGGGGTATCTTATCATCGGATTCCCGACCTGGCAGCGGGGTATGATATCGGGTTAATTCTCTATAACAGCCATAACGCCAATTATGCCTTGAATGCGCCCAATAAACTCTTCGAATATCTGGCCTGTGGCTTAACAGTATGGGTGCCGGAGGGTCAGGAGGGGTGTAGACCCTATGTGCAAAGCGGAATGAACCCGGAGGTTAGAGCGGTGGACTTTGAACGGCTCTCTATGACGCTGCTATTGGAGAGGTCTGATACAAAGCGGAACTCCGATATCGTACCCTACAGTTGTAACTGCGAGTATCAATCGCTCTTTCTAGCCATGGGGCTGGAGGGGCGATAACTCCCGAAAATTCTCCTACTTTTGCATTTCGTTCTCCTTTTCTCCTTTTCTCCTTTATCTGCAGAGATGTCGCATAAAATCATAACACTCGTTGCTGCCCTTACAGCCCTGCTGCTCTATGCAACGGGAAGTTACATCTGGACAGCTGTGGGGCTTGGGGCTACCCTCTTCTTCTTTCTTCGCTTTATTGATGCGCTGGGTAACCGAATGCCGATTGTAGAACTCATGGCTATGATGTGTTCGTTACAGTGGATTCTGGGTCCCGTTATTGAGTATCAAAAGGAGAGTATGCACTACCGTTACCAGATGTATGTAGAGGAGCCTCTCTATATGGGGTTTGTGGTGCCTGCCATACTTGCCTTCTGGGTGGGTGCTCAAAGATTTCGGCAGCACGATTCGCTCGACGAATTGAAGGAGAGAGTAAAAACACTCTTGAGTTTTGTTCCCAATTTCCCCTATTACCTGATTGTCATTGGAACCCTGGCACCTTATGCTGCCGGATTTGTGCCTTCCAGTCTGAGTTTTGCCTTCTTTTTATTTGAGAATGTGAAATATATAGGAGCACTCTATATCCTTCAATCCGAAAAACAGAACCGTTGGTTGGTCTTTTATGGGGTGATGTTGTTTTTGGTGGTTACTTCCATTGCTTCGGGTTATTTTCATAACCTGCTTTTATGGGGGGTATTGCTCTCCACCTTCTTAGTGAAGGAGTGGAAACTCTCCTTTGGGGCCAAGATCTCGATGGCCATTTTTGCCATCCTGCTGGCCATTAGTGTCCAGTCTATTAAGCAGCAGTATCGGCAAACGGCCTGGTCGGGCTACGGCGGCAATAAGACCCTTCTGTTTCTCTCGTTAACCCTCGAGGAGTGGCTCTCGGGTCGAATCTTTATGCCTTCGACCGATAGCGATATCAATGTCCGACTTAACCAGGGGTGGATTATTTCGGCGGTCTTACAGCATGTGCCCGAGATAGAACCCTATGCCAAAGGGGAAACGGTGGAGGAGGCATTGGTGGCGGCTTTGCTTCCTCGTTTTCTGGCTCCCAATAAAAAGGTGGCCGGCGGGCAGGAGAACTTCCGTCGATTCACAGGGTTGCCGATTGCCGATACTACCTCCATGGGAATCAGTATGGCGGGAGAGGGGTATGCCAACTTTGGCCGATACGGGGGTATTCTTTTCATGTTGTTCTGGGGCCTTTTTGTGGGGTGGTTCTGGCGTATTATGTCACGCTGGAGCCACTATTATCCCACCCTGCTTATCTGGAGCCCCATTCTCTTTCTACAAGTGGTTAAGGCAGAAACAGAGTTTGCAGTAGTGTTGAACTTTCTCCTGAAGGCATCTATTCTGCTCTTTCTGGCTCTTTGGTTCATTAAGCACCAGTTTAAAATCAGGGTGTGAACCGCTTCTTTGAATAGTATTCCATGCAAGCTCCAAAGATTGTCTATCTGTTTCGTAAGCGGATGCCCCATTTTCATAGTGTAGAGGGGGTCTTTTCTGTAATCGTACCGTTAATAGCTAGGGAGTTCCCTGTTAAGAGTGTGGAGTTGCCCTACGCAGGAGGAGTTATTTCGGTTTTTCGCAACCTTTGGGGTTTTCGAAAGGAGAGGGGCGTACTCTATCATCTCACCGGGCAGGATTGTTATATCTCTCTCCTGACTGGTAGAAAGAGCGTTCTAACTATTCATGATGTGGGTTCAGCGCTTAAGGGGCTCTGGTATAAGCGGATAATGGTTTTGCTCTTCTGGTTATGGATTCCGGCACTATTGGTTAGGCGAATAACAGTGATCTCTGAAAATTCGGCTCGCGAAGTACGCGCGCTTATGCCTTTTTCCCGACACAAAATCAGGGTCATTCCCAATCCTGTATCTCCGTTATTTGCCTACACTCCCAAACCGTTCCAAGTGGTCAATCC
>JBFWIG010000222.1:0-4702 GCA_050256115.1 Bacteroidales bacterium
CTATGCCCCACTCTTCGTTACCTACACTCCAGAGTATTATGGAGGGATGGTTCCGGTCGCGAACTATCATCCGTTCCAACAGGATCCGATGCTCTTCGTTGATTCCCATCAAACGATTTTCTTCAATAACCAACATTCCCAACCGATCGCAGATATCGAGTAGTTCCGGGGTCATCGGGTTGTGCGACGAACGATAGATGTTGCAACCAAAGCTTTTCAATCGCTCAATACGGTATTCGTTCAGTGCATCCGGAATGGCAGAACCTACGCCGGCATGGTCTTGATGCATATTCACACCCACCAACTTCACAGGCTTGCCATTCAGGAAAAAACCTTCGTTGGCGTCGAAACGAATTTCGCGGATACCGGTTGTGGTACGATAGGAATCTACCACGCTTCCTTCGCACACGATTTCGGTGCGTACTGTATATAAGTAAGGCGTTTGCAAATCCCATAAATGAGGTTTGCTAACAGAGAGCTCCTGTGCTGAGGTTAGTTTATCTTTCGAGGCAAGGGTGTATGTGCCAGACAATTGCGTAGCAACTTCTACCCCTTTGGCATCTAACAGGGTTTGTTTAATCTGATAGCTCTGTTTTTGGAGTGAGGCGTTACTTATGGTTGTCTCCACTTTTAGCACTGCTTCCTGATAGGGCGACTTAACATCGGCCGAGACAAAGGTTCCGAAGGGAGCCACATGGAGAGGATGGGTTTTGTGCAACCAAACGTGACGATAGATTCCGGCCCCTTCGTAAAACCACCCCTCTTCGAAGGTAGCATCTGCGCGAACGCAGATCAGGTTTTCGCCCCCATAATTGAGATAGTCGGTGATGTCGTAGGTACGGGTTGCATATCCGCTCCGTTCGCCTCCCATGTAAAATCCATTTACCCAAACAATGGCGTCACGGAAAATACCGTCGAACTGCAAGGTAAAATGGTTGCCAAGTTCCGATTGGTCTACACGAAAGGTTTTGCGATACCAGCCCACACTGGTTTCAGGAAACTTATACCCCACGGTTTTATACCCATGGCTATGGCTGGCATTCGATGCAAAGGGCAGATCTACCACAAAATCATGGGGCAGGTTAACCGTTTTCCACGACGACGCATCGAACTTAGCTAC
Organism: Bacteroidales bacterium; assembly: GCA_050256115.1. GTDB lineage: Bacteria > Bacteroidota > Bacteroidia > Bacteroidales > UBA4181 > JAQVSH01. The sequence goes on from JBFWIG010000222.1 coordinate 1,121, forward strand.
ATACGGACCGGCATTGTGGATAGAATTGGCTTTGGTGAGATAGTTGAAATACTCCGTTCCGGCACCAAAATCTTTTGCAGGATCTCCTGCATAGCCCAATGAGAATTGCCAATTTTCGTCGAAATTCAATTTTTCGCGCCCGTTTTGAGCCGAGACACTTTGTGCATAAGCAGACAAAGCAGAGACGCAGCACCAAAGCAATAAGGTTTTAATGTTCATGGATTATGTATGTAAAGCGTTATTATTGTTCGCACTCTTTAAACTGTAAAAGTAGCGTCAACAATAGGCTTTACCTTGCTTCACCATCTCCGATGTTTGCGCGGGCGTCTCATTATTGCTTATTTCCTTTTTCTAAGCTGCTGGAGAAATTTAGAAGGGGTCTTTCCAAAATAGTCGCTAAAGGCATGCGAAAAATGCGACAACGAATTGAATCCAACCTGCGCTGCCACTTCCGAAATGTTATGCTGCGTAGTAGCGAAGAGTTCGGCAGCCCTCTTTAACCGGATAATCCGAATAAATTCCTGTACCGATTTTCCGGAAACGGCCGATATCTTTCGATATAACTGAGCACGGCTCATTCCGAGCTCTTTTGCCAGATCAACGATTTCGAAGTCGGAATTATCGAGATGGCGCTCGATGATGTCGTACGCTTTTTTTAGGAATTGTTCGTCCTTTTTACCGGGAGCAAAATCTTGTACCACAGCCAACGGGTCTCTGAGGAACCTCTTTCGGAGAAGCATTCTCGACTTTACAAGATTTGCGATCTTGGCTTTCAGAATCTTCGAACTGAAAGGTTTGGTTACATAATCGTCGGCACCACTCTCCAGCCCCTCAAGCGTATGCTTTTCGGAACTTTTGGCCGTAAGCATAAGAATAGGGATATGGCTGGTTCGTTCATCATTTTTCAGGATACCGCACGCTTCGTACCCGTCCATCTCGGGCATCATCACATCGCAAATAATAACATCGGGTATCGTCTCGAAAGCCATTTTTACGCCCTGAACCCCGTTCGAAGCTTCAAAAACCACAAAAGCATCCAGAAACTCCTCTTTAATGAACAGTCGCATATCCGGATTATCTTCAATAATCAGCAAACGAGAGCGCTCTTCCTCCCCTCCGGAAAGCGGCTCTTCTACATGGCGCGAAGATGCGGCAAGAAGATGATCTGACAGCTGCATTTCGAAATTTGGGGCATCATTGAGCCAAAGAGGAATCGTAACCACAAACTCCGACCCCCTGTTTAGCGTGCTCTCCACCTCGATTTTCCCCTTATGTAACTCTACCAGCTCCTTTACAAACGACAAGCCGATACCTGTTCCAAAAGATTTATTGGTGTTGTCTACCCTAAAGAACCGATCAAAAATTTTGGTAAGGTTCTCCTGCGATATTCCGGCCCCGGAATCTTTTATCGAAATCTCGATCGAATGTTCATCGGCTTTAAGCCATACCGCTATAAAGCCATTATCGGGGGTATATTTAAAGGCATTCGAGAGAAGATTGTAGAGAATCTTATCCATAACATCACTGTCGAACCAACAAATGAGCGAGGTGCAACTAATATGCGTGGAGTACGTGATGTTTCTTTGGGTAGCCTCGTTGGTAAACAAAGCCGATACATCTCTTAAAAATAGCACAAAATCAGCCTTTGCAGGCACCAAACCCAGTTTGCTCTCTTCCAGTTTTCGAACATCCATTAACTGATTAATTAAACGCAGCAAACGTTGAACATTACGATGCACAATATTGAGCTGGTTTCGGGTTGGTTCTCTGTTCTCGGTTTGAAGCATCCGTTCTACCGGACCCACAATCAGTGTAAGAGGGGTACGAAACTCATGCGATATATTAGAAAAGAACTGCATTTTCAATCCATCAAGTTCCTGCAATTTTTGTACCTCCATTCGCTCCATTTCCATGGCCTGCTTAATCTTCATATCGCGCAGGAACAGTTTGCGCGCAACATATAAAATGCCCAATAGCAGAATAAGGTAGATTAGATATGCCCAATAGGTGAGCCAAAAGGGAGGATGAACAATAATCTTGAGCGTGGCACCCTGCTCGTTCCACTTTCCATCGTTGTTCGAGGCTTTTACTCTCAACCTATATTCTCCCGGATGAAGGTTGGTGTAGGTAACCTCACGCTTTGGGCCGGGAGCCGAAAACTCCTTGTCGAACCCTTCTAATTTGTAGCTGTAGAGGTTTTTCTCCAGGCTTTCGTAGTTCAAAGCACTAAATTCGAAAGAGAGCACATTTTGCTTATAGTTCAACGCTATCTCGTCGCAAAACGAAATTTGGGTCGGCAGGGAAAATTGCCGGCGGTTGTGTGGCGCAGCCACTTCGACATCCTTATTAAACAGCAGAAATTTGGTGATGTAAACAGGTGGAAGATAGCTGTTTTCGCGAATTTCGAGCGGATTAAACCAGGTGATGCCATCCTTTCCGCCAAAAAAGAGGGTACCATCGGCACTTTTACATGCCGAAGCAATATAAAATTGATCGTTGGTAAGGCCATCCTGCATAGTAAAGACGGTGAAATCTTCGCGTTCGGGATCGAAACGACACAAACCTTTCCCGGTACTAATCCAAAGTTTAGCCTGGTTATCTTCGAGCAATGAGTATATAACATCGTTAGGCAATCCGTTCTGAACGGTATAGGTCTCGATACTTTGTTTGGCCCTGTTAAAATGGTTCAGACCCTTCTTGGTTCCAAACCAGATATTCCCTTTCGAATCGGCCACAACCGAATGGACATAACTGTTACTTGATTGAAATCCTGCAGGTAAGGTAGAGGCATAATGATGCGCTGTTTGGGTTCGGACCGAGTATAAAATAGTGCCTGCAAGGGTACCTATCCACAGGCTGTCTTCGTTAACATAGGCAAGAGAGAAGGCCCAGCGGGTAAGCAATCTGTTGGGTATCTCTACGTTTAGATTTATATGCGTAAAGGCCCCGGTGGCCGGATCAAACCGATCGACCCCTCCCCCCTGAACAGCCAGCCACAGATGGTTTGCATCATCTTCGGTAATGGCACGAATATCGTTTCCCGAAATGGTATTCTCTTGCGCTCCATCGTGCCTGTAACTCTCGAACGAGTCATTGTGCGGTCGATACCTTTTCAGGCCATCTTCGTAGGTGCCAATCCATATGGTTCCGTTATTTGATTGGTAAATACAGTTGATGGCTCCTTTCCCCAACGACGTTGCCTCTCCCCCCTCGATATGTTTTCGGGGCTGCTTCCGATGCAGATCGATGATGTCGAGCCCCCCTTCCTGATAGCCGACCCATAACCTGTTCTCTTTGTCGACACAAAGGGCAGTAACCCCGTCGCGACTTAATTGATAAGAGGAATAGGGATTCTTATACAGGGAGAAAAAAGGATTCCCCATCTTCAGATAATTCAGATCGCCCTGGATGCTGGTAATCCACAAATTCCCTTGTTTATCCTGAAAAATATCCGACAAAATATTCGAAGAGATACTGAACCGGTCAAAGTCATCGCTGGTAATCACACTCTTTTGGGTATTGCCCACTACAACCAACCCTTTCGACTCGGGGCAATACCAGATATTATTGAACCGATCTTTA
>JBFWIG010000223.1:0-4601 GCA_050256115.1 Bacteroidales bacterium
AACGCCCAGAAGAGCATTTACTACGATCACCATCAAAATGATGACCGAGTCGATATATTCGCCCATGAATAGGGTAATAAGTACGGCCACAAACAGTACGTAGATGAGCCAGTCTCGGAGTTGCGCTATATAAAGCTGCGCAAAGTTTTTCTTTTTCTTCCCCTTCAGTTTATTGGGTCCGTATTTTTCGAGCCTGGGTAATGCTTCGGCCTCAGAGAGTCCGGTTGCAACATCGGTTTCCAGTTTATGGAGCGTTGCATCGGCCGAAAGGGCATGCCATAAGGTTTGCGATTCAAGGGTCATATAGGATTTTTAATGGTTCTTTGGCAAAGATAGGTCAGAAAGCAGCATGCTTACAGCAGTATTGTAGCACAAATCACCGCTTTTGGCGGTGGGATGCTATTTTGGGGCAGAGGTAAAGAGATAGCGTCCTGCCTCTAGTCGGTAACGGGCATTGTTGCCATCATAACTTTCCCGTTGTGGCCTTCCTCCGGAAAGGAATAGCTCCTCGTCGGGTTTCAACGGGAGGAGGAGGGTCGCCTCACAGTTAGGAGGAACGGTGACCATTATCATACACCTGCCGTCGCGCCGTTCCCACGCGGTAGAGATGGTTCCGGCAGGGCTGTTATAGGTGGCTCTGGCCCACGTAAGGGATGTCTGTTCGGGATGAGGAATAGAAACAACAAAGCGCTGAAATCCGGGATTTTCCGGGTCTCTTCTAATACCGGCAACGCCATCCACATACCAGGCGCCGGGGTAGAGGTAAGAGCTATGTAACAGCGAGTGCCCGGGCAGATCCTTCTCCCACATCTCCCAAATGGTGGTGGCGCCATTGGCCCGCATATAGCCCCAACTCGGGTAATCTACCTGCGATGTCATGCTGTAAATAAGATCGTTTCTACCCTTTTCCCGCAACAATTTAAAGAGAATGGCTCCTCCTGTTATGCCCACATGGATGTGACCTTTCCGAACCACTAAAATTTCATGCTCCAGTCGTTTCCAGATGAGATCGCGCAGGGCCACGGGAGGCACATCTGCCAGTAGAGCCGCAGCCAGATTGCCCATCGATTTGTCGGCATAACTATGATCTTGGGCGTTGTACCACGTTTCGTGAATGGCTTTGCTCGAGAGCTCTGCCTGTTTCTCCCACTGTTCGGCCTCTTGTCTCTTTCCCAATACCCTGGCAATTTTTGCGGCTGTGCGGAGGTTGAATACCCGATAGCAGTTATTAAAGCAGGCGTTTTGCGGGGTGTCGTTATTCATCCCCTCGGCAGTGGCATTGGGCCATAGCCAATCGCCCAGGAAATCCCATTTTCCGCCAAAACGCTGCAGAAGATTGTTCTGGGTGTGAGAGTCGAGAAAGAGCAGCCACCCTTTAATCATATCGAAGTTCTTTTCCAGGATACGGGTATCGCCTTCGTGCTGGTACAGTAACCATGGCAATGTTACCACAATACCTCCCCAGGCCGGGCCTCCCCCTCCTGTATTGGTGGGAGCAGTATGGGGCAATACGCCTCCGCCTACTCGTTTTCCGTTCATCGACTCCCAACCCTGCACATCGCGCCAATCTTCCATCCATTTGGTATAGAAGGCACCCAGTTTGTAGTTAAATAACCCCGTTTCGGAGGTAGCATGGGCATCACCGCCATAACCGAGGCGTTCGCGCTGCGGGCAGTCTACAATATACCCGCCAATCGAAAGGTTGTCGAAGGTCCATTTAACCCGGTTGTAGATCCAATTCTGCAACGAATCGGAGCAGGAAAAGGTGGTGGCCGGAGTAAAGGCCGTACGGAGATGCATTCCGGTAATGTCGGAGAGTTGGGGCTTCTCCGTCAATCCTTTGATGGTAATCCATCGCCCCGAGCTGTAATTAAAACGGTTGCGGAAAGTTCCCTTTCCGGAGGGGCCAATAATAAAGGCACTATGGTTTCGGAAGGTCATCTCTTCCTGTTCGCGTTCGGAAAAGTGAAAGGTAACTTTTGTACCCGGTCTTCCTTTTACGGCAATTTGGGTCCATCCGGCAAAGTTAACTCCCATATCTACCCGCCAATTGCCTTTACTGTCGGGTGTAATCGAAATGGGCTGAATGGTATCGAATATTTGGGTTCCCTCTGCGATTTGTGCCGAAAGCTTCAGTCCGGGGTTGTATTCGGAAGCGTTCTGCCAGGCACTGTCATCGAAGGAGGGGAGATTCCAATCGGGCACCTCGAGATTGGCATCCCAGAGTTCGCCGCCCATATTGCCAAAATCCCATTTCCCCAGTAGTTGATTGGGACTGTTGTGTACTTTCCATGTGGCATCGGTAACAATCCGCATCAACGGCTTTTCCTCTTCGGCAGGATCGGCTTTGCTGAAAAGATCGGCCTGGGCAATTACCATCGGGGTACGCGGACGATTTTCTACCGTGTAGGGCGGGAATATAGACCACGAAGTGCCCAGCCAGAGGGCAATGGTGTTAGATCCTTTCCTAAGGGCATTCGAAATATCGTAGGCAATATAGCGAGCCCGTGTGGTATGATCCGACACATTAGGCGCGAGTACCTCTTCGCCAATCTTCCTGCCATTTACATAGAGTTCGTGATAGCCTACCGAAGCCACAAAGAGGGTGGCCCGTCCCGGAAGCTGTTGGAGGGTGATCGTTTTCCGAAGCCAGGGATCATACAGGTTGCATTCGGGATGATTCGGATTGTATACTTCGTGGCTTCCAATCCACTTTGCACTCCACTCCTTAGGGAGCAAAATCCCTGTAGAGAATTGAGAAGGGGGGCTCCAGGCAGAAACATTGCCATTTTCGTCGCGAACCTGTACCCGCCAATGGTAGGTTCTGTCCGATTGCAGAGGTTTGCCTTGGTACTCAATGAGCTGCATTCGATGAGAAGTAACCCATCCGGAGTTCCAGACATTACCCTCATTTTTCTTAATGGATTTGTTGTTGTTAGCAACGATAATACGATAGGCTGTCTGTTTTTGGCCGAAAGCGTCGGGCTTTTCGGCCGACAGGGTCCACGAAAACCGGGGCTTCGGTTCGTCAACACCGGCAGGAGCCGGTTGATATTCACAGAGCAGGTTCTGCGGTTTGATAGTGCATTTTGCACCCGCACTTAGCGTAGTGCCGAGGAGAGTAATCAGGGCAAGAAACAGGGATCGGAACATGGGGGAGAGATTTCGGTTAGGTATAGGTGCTTTAGCTAAAGTACGGAAATAATCTGATCATTACACACACTCGGTCGGGCAAAGAATGCGTTGCTTATTTGTATCTTGCGCGCTATAAAAAATGTTTTTTCTATGATAACGCATGAGTATTCCTTTCGGGTGATGTATCCCGAAGTCGATCGGATGGGGACGGTTCACCACTCAAACTATGTAAAATACTATGAGGCAGCTCGATGTGAGTTGTTAAGAAGTATCGGAATTTCCTACGCTTCGGTGGAGGAGGCGGGTTATTTACTACCTGTAACGCGGATGCAGTTCCAGTTTTTAAAGACAACCCGGTACGATGCATTGCTTACGGTTAAAACGACTCTTCGTGCGGTAAAGGGCGTTAGGATCTGGTTTGATTATGCACTCTACAATGAGGAAGGCGAACTGATTAACCGGGCCGAGACCGAACTGGCCTTTGTCCGTCGTGACGATTGGAAGCCGTGCGCCCCTCCGGCGTTTGTGGTGGAGGCCATTGGTAAACTGGATAAGCGATACGAGAATGGGTAAAGGATTATCTGCTCTTTTGGGGGCTCTGCTCCTTAGCGGGGCTTGTTATGCCTCCCTTCAGGGTGGCGACGGTTCCGGGGCAACTAAGTACCCGGGAGAGGCCGCTGCTTTGCAACAGATCGATGCTGAAACCCAACAAAGGGTGCCTTTGGGCGATCCTTTTATCCTGTTGCATAAGGGAGTCTACTATGCTTACGGAACGCATGCCGGTGACGGTATTGAGGTCTACACCTCGAAAAACCTGAAAGAGTGGAAGCTTGCTCCGGCACTGGCGCTACATAAAGAGAACTCTTTTGGAGAGCGCTGGTTCTGGGCGCCTGAGGTTTTCTTTGTAAAGGGGCGTTTCTACATGTACTATTCGGCCGATGAGCATATCTGTGTGGCCACTTCCCACTCGCCCCTGGGCCCTTTTGTTCAAGCAGAGCAACGACCCATGATGGAGGGCGAAAAGTGCATAGATAATTCATTGTTTATCGACAACGACGGCAAGGCCTATCTCTTCTTCGACCGATTTAACGATGGATTGAATATTTGGGTGGCCAGGCTGTCGGATAATCTGCTTTCCATCCTGCCCGAAACGCTTCATCGCTGTATTCATGTGTCGCAACCCTGGGAGGAGGTGTGGCCACGGGTGAATGAGGGCCCCTTTGTGGTAAAACATAAAGGCACCTACTACATGACCTATTCGGCCAACAGTTATGAGAGCCCCTTTTATGGTATTGGTTGTGCCACTGCATCCCACATTATGGGTGAGTGGACCAAATATCCTGAGAACCCGCTGTTACAAAAACCGGGAAGTCTGGCAGGGGTGGGGCATAGTGCGATGTTTACAGATAAAAAGGGGCGTAAAAGAGTTGTGTTTCATGCCCACAATAGCCCTACAGCCATTCATC
>JBFWIG010000224.1:0-4573 GCA_050256115.1 Bacteroidales bacterium
GATGCTTTGCACCCTATTTTCAAGCTTCTGCCACTCGGCCGGGGTCAGCTCTTTCGACCCGTTTTGGATAATGTTGCCGGGCTCATACCCTCCCTTTCCATCGGTAACCTTCCAAAAGAGTGTGATTTTGCCCTCCTTGTTTTCGATTCTCATAACAATGGGCTGATGGAACGTTCGGAGGTAGGTGATACGGTAGGCTGCGCCGGGTGCATAACTACGCATAACCGGCTCCTGCATGGCGGCCAAATGTTTGGAATACCATTTTATCGAAAAGAGTGCGCTTTCAACTCCCTTTAGCGAACGGTCGCGCGTATGTGAAAGCACATTAACCGAGTAGGTGTTTTCCCAATTATCTGGCAGGCGAAGAAAGGCTGAAACCGAAAAATAGGCCGCCGGATTGTGCCAATCGCGGTATTCGCGACTTTTAGCCTGATGGCCAAGGTATTCGGAAAGTTGGATCAAGGGATATTTCAACTCCTCTTTTCGGGCGGGGTCGAGGTTGGCCAACTCTGTGAAATAGGTGGTGGCCTTATTGGCGTCGGCAGTCAGCCCAGCCTTATCGGCTTTAATGATAGAGCCGTCGATGAACCTCTTGTAATAGAGGGCACCTATCTGGTAGGTAAGTTTGATGCGGGCGGGAAAATCGGCACTATCAAATTTTTCGCCCCGCTCAAAGGTTTTCATCTGCTCTTCTAAAGCCTGGAGATCCTGTGCAACCGACGAATTGACAATCAACAAAAAAAGTACGGTAATTAGCGCTCTCATACCAGATGGGGTATTGGATGGATTTTCCGATGCAAACTCACTATTTTTTGCGCAAATATCATACCAAATCGCGTTATAGTTCTTCTACAAACTGTTTTAGGCTCTCTTCGGTTTTCAGGGTCATCTCCGGAAGAAGGAGACGGAGATGCACTTCGGCCAGATAGCTTTCGGGCGATTGGCGGGTGAGGGTTAGGGTGGCCTGATGGGCTGAGGCAATCCAGGGCATCTGGAGCAGACGCTCTTTGAGGCGGGTTTGTATCATTTCGGCGGGATGGGCCGATGAGATGGTAAGTTGGATGCACTGTTCGTTCCAGTGTCGGGTTTTGGCCGATTGAACCAACTTTTGGCCGATGAGCAAGCTGTAGGGAATCTTTGTGCGTTCTCCCTGGTTGTCGATAATCTCTATAGAGCGATAGCCGAGCTTTTTTATGGTCCCCGAAATCTCCGAAGTGCCAAGCTGTTGCCCGGGTTCTAACCCATTCTCGGCCTTTAATATAGTGCCTGCTATATAGTCGCGCAGGAAATACCAGCCTCCGAGTGCTGTTAAAAGCACGATTGTGCTGGTGAGAAGAGTGGGGTAATGGGCTTTGTCCGTAAAGAGGCTGTCGAAGGTCCAAAAAGTAAAAAGCAGCCAGGCAGCCAGTTGAACTACGGGGAAGATGCGCAGGAAGGCGCTCCTGATACTCTGCTTGCCGGTTAGCAGCCGAAAATAGGTGGAGATAAACCGCAGTATAAGATAGAGTGCAACGGCAATGGCAACAATCTTCAGGTACATCATAGCAATTCAAGGCTTTTTAGTTTTTTCACCAGATGAATTTCTAAGGCAGGGTTCAGGCAGAATACTTCAGGAAATTTCTCGGTAAGAATGCCTTTTTGTACCAACGCCCTGATCCGGGCTTCGGTCTCAGCGCTGTGGGTTTGCAGCATGGCCGAGAGCCTGCTTATCGAGAACCTTCTGTGGAGAATAAATTGCAGGATGTAATAGATCTCCTCTTGCGAGAAGGGTTCGGAAAAGGTTACGGCATTCGACGCGGGTTTCCGCATGATGAGTGTGGTGCCCGACAGCTCCTGAATGCCGGCAAGCCATAGATTGATTGCCTGGCCCGGGTTGCCTCCCGAAAGATGAAAGAGTCGGTTAAAGAGTCGGGCATAGTCGAGGTTGGTCATGGCCTCTTCCCGTTTTTTCTCCAGCAGGAAGGTCATTCCACCGGCCCGATGACGCACCAGCAGTAATTCTTGTAATTCTTGCGCATCGAAAGGTTGGCAGATAACTACATCAAGTGCCCGGGTGTTGATTTGGCTCAGCTGGTTGATGATCTTGAGCGCGTATTGGTTTACGTTGATAATAAAGAGCACTTTGTGTCCGTATTGTTGCATCAGGCCGACAATGCGCTCAACTACCTCTGTTCCTGAAGGTCTTTGCTCCCACCAAAGTTCCAGATCGTTTACCACAATGGCACTTTTGGCCGGAAGCATCTCCATACTGTAGGGCAAACTGTTGCCTCTGCCAAGCACCTTCAGCAGCGTTTGCTCAAAGAGGGTGGCGTTGGCGGTACACTCTCTGGGCGCCGGGACATGGAATATATTGGGCTTTTCGAAATGACGTCTTGCCAAATATTTGCTAAGGCTCGATTTGCCCGAACTGCGTTCGCCGGTAATGATCAATAATCCCGTTGCGCCTTGCATATACCGACCTATGGCTCTGCTGCCTTGTGCAATCTCTTCTTCCATCCCTACCCAGAAGTTCTCGCCCAGTGAGGGGCTGCCCGTGAAGAGGTTTGCATAATAGAAGGGAAGTTGCAGCATTATGTTTTTGTTGGGCGAGATACGCTCCACCATCCGACGAATCGGTTCGCCGGGGAAAAGCGTTGCCTTTGTGTGGGCTTGTTCCAGGCGGTTAGCCCATAGCAACCCCTGGCTCTGACGGTATAGGAGTGCTACCAACTGGTTGCTGATTTTTTGGCTGAAGGCACTTCTCATTTGGGCCAACAGCACAAACAGCCGCCTTTTTTGGGTAGTTCCCAACTCTTTTTTCAGACTGTAGGAGGTGGTACTGATGGCAGCAGCGTGCAGGGGGCTGAAGGCATCTTTCAAACCCAGCGAAAAACTATTTCGCAATTCGTGCAGCATGGATTTAATGGCAATCCTCTCTTCTTTAATGTGTTGGAAGATATTCTCCAGGAGATCCCGTTGTTGTTGCATCACCTTTTGGAGAGGGGCATCATCCTGATGGCTGCTCTCTCTGTTTTCGAAATGGAAATTGGCCATCCGAATCAAATTTTTCAGCGTGGCCACCGAAAGCGTTAATTGTTGCATCATTGCCACCGATTGCTTTCTGATTTGATCATTAAGGCGATTGCTGATGTAAAAATCGGCGGGGTTTCGAACTTCTACCACACAGGTCTCAATATGCTCCAACCTCTCAAACCAACTCTTTTCCTGTAACGCTTCGCCCGGCATCTCCATCTTCTCGGGAAGGAGAGCCACTGCTTCGCTAATCTCTTTATAGAGCTGATTGAAACGCTCGTCGAGTTGCGGAATGGCAATGGCCTGATGGCTGAAAATCTCATTTTGCTCCCACCGGGTTGTACTCTCCTGCATCCGGGCGAGCCGATCTTCGAATGCCTGTAAAGGATCTTCTATGTGTAACGCAATAAGCTGTTCCAGATCCTGCAGTGTCTTTTCTATTTTTTCGTATAACCGGTTTTTAAGTAGGAGAAATTGGTAGTCGAGGTGGGTGGAGGCAACACGACCCGCCATATAGTGGCTCCACTCTTCAGGAAATTCGGCCAGCGCATTTTCCAGTTTCTCCTTCTTACGCGTTAGAAATCCGCTGAATTTACGGCTTTGGCTATTTGCATTGGGATGTGCCAGGATAAGGCTGAGATTCTCCAGATTGCCGGCAAGTTGGTCTAGCCAGGCTTGACCCTCCGTAAGGAGGTGGTCGAGATTTGCGGTTTGCAGAAGGGAGATCTGTTGGCGGGTACTCTCCATATGGCTTCGCAACGCCTCTTCTCCCCAGCTTCCCGCCATCCACTTTTCAATGGCTCTCTCCTGAAGTGTCAAAACTGTTTTTATGCCTGAAAACGCCGAAAGTTGTTGCGAAGCGTACCGGTTGTAATACCCTTTACCCGCATCGAGCTGTTTATAGTAGAGAAAGTAGCCGGCGGCCGGTTGAAGGCGAATTTTTCTGTGAATAGGATGGCCGAAAATGCCCGCCCAACGCAGGGTAAGTGCCCTTCTTAACCGACCGAACAGAGTGACGCTCTTCCACGCTTTAAAATCGTGGAGGGTGTATTGCAGGGTGATGGTTTCGGGAAGATTTTTTACTGCATGGTCGGTTTCCGATAAGTAGCGATCCATCGAAAGTCGCAGTGTATCTTGTTGTTGGGGCAGTATACCCTCTTTATAGCTATTCAGTAGGTTTTGTGCCAACCGATAGTAATCATTGAGGATAGCGACATGCGCCCAATGCTTTTCCTGAGGATTCTGAAGGTTTTGGGTTTGCAGTAGTTTAGTCAGGGTTTCAGTGGCAAACGTCTCTATTTGCCCCAGATAGGCCTCACTGCCCTTTTGCACTGTTTGTAATGCATTTTCTATGAATGCATACGTTTGTTTTTCAAGAAGCTCTGCCAATGGGTAGAGCGTGGTCTGTACAATAGGGTGATTGGCCAGCTGCAAACGTTGCAATATAGGTTCAATTTTTTGGGTATCGCCTTTGGTAATGGGTGGTTCAGGATGGGTTGATGCCGTTTCGGAAATAAGATTCATCTCTTCAAATCGGCTCGAAGCGTGGATAAAGAGGGTT